>JAZQRD010000188.1:0-44314 GCA_045629405.1 Sphingobacterium sp.
GTCTTGAAACTAAGAATGGATTAGGGTATCTTCAAAAGACAGATATCTTCAAGAAGCTCATGTGGTTCTCTTATCCTGGAGCTGAAAGTTGGATTCCACTTTCAATCACGAAAGTAAAAGAGATAGCAGAGATGAACAAAGCAGGTATAAAACCAGAAACATTGGATTATGTACCGCAACATCAAGAAGTTAAAAAGCCTGTGATCCTCGACTATGAAAATGTAGTAGGACAGGATAGTCTAACACGTCTTGATGAAAAGAACAAAAAGCGTAGAAAGAAAAAGCCTAAAGCTAAAGTAGGAAGCAGTGTTGTTGCCAAGCCTGCACCATCATCAGATGTAAAATCAGCGAAAGAGCAAAAGCCTAAAGCTTCGCCTGCGCCGAAAGAGCCTAAAGCTCGTACGGAAGTGAAAACAAATGAATCTAATGAACAGAAAACGGATCAGAAGAAAAAAAGAAGATTCAATAACAACCGTAACAAACCAAAAAATAACGAGGGTAAACCAAATAAGAGTGGCGAATAATATTCGCCACTTATTTCATTATGACCAGATTTTTAGCCATTAGTATAGTAAGTATATTTGCGTGTCTATCTTGCCAACAAGATGCCTATTATGAGGTAAACAAGAGTATCAATAATAGAGAATGGAACTATAGCAATAAAATAAAGTTTGATGTATCTATCGATGATAGCACAGCTAAGTACGATATATTTGTAAATCTAAGACATCAAAATTCTTATGATTACGCTAATATATATGTACTTCTTCATCAAAAGGGGAAAAGCTTACAGGATACATTCATACGCAAAGAGATAAAACTTGCTGAACTGGATGGAAAATGGATAGGAAAGTCTGCAGGAACTGTCTTAGAAACTCAAAATCTTGTTCATGAGAATTTTGTTTTCCCTGATACAGGTTTGTATCATTTCGAGATTGAACAAAACATGCGCGTCAATCCATTAAAAGACATCGTGGATGTAGGACTCAAAGTCGTGAAAAAATGATCAAATTATTCCGCTGGTTACTTTTACCATTTAGTCTATTATACCAAGGTATTATTGTCACTCGAAATGTACTCTTCGATCTTCAATTTTTAAAGAGTAAATCATTTCCTATACCTACTATCGTCATAGGCAACCTAGCAATTGGAGGAACTGGTAAAAGTCCAATGACGGAATATATCGTCACTTTATTAAAAGAAGAGTATAAATTAGCTACACTAAGCAGGGGATACGGCCGTAAAACAAGAGGTTTTAAGTATGTAGAAGTTACGGATACTGCTGTCAACGTTGGAGATGAACCGCTACAATTTAAACACAAATTCCCATCGATTACAGTTGCGGTTTGTGAAGATAGATGTGCTGGTATGGACATCCTTCAACATGAACATGATCTAGTTATCTTAGATGATGCCTACCAACACCGCAAATTGAAAGCAGGATTCAGTATTCTACTCTTTGAATTCCAATCTTTGTTTACACCATTTATTACGCTACCTACAGGTAATTTTAGAGATGATATACGAGCTTCGAAAAGAGCTGATATTATTGTGATCACTAAATGTCCTTTACATATTAACGATGAGCAAAAGCGACATATTGAGCATCGTATTAGACCCTACAATACATGTCCTATATTCTATAGTCAAATAGCCTATAGCCTCCCAAAAGAATTAGATACAGAGAGAGATTACGCACCATTCATCAATAAAGATATCATCTTATTTTGTGGAATAGCGAATCCGGTGCCACTCGTCAATTACCTTGAAAATAATGGTAATCGTGTACAGCTTATCCAATTTCCTGACCACCACAATTACACACAATCAGACTTTGATAAGGTTATAGAAGCTTATAAAGCTTCTATATCTGACAACAAAGTAATCGTTACTACCGAAAAAGATAAACAACGTTTAAAACTTAATTTATTCCAAGATTTACCTGTATTTTTTATACCAATTACACTAGATTTTGGCGATCAGCAAAGTGATATATTAAATCAATTTATACTGAGATATGTATCATCGAGTCTTCATAAAGATTCGTAATCTCTCTAATCATCTATCGTATAATATCTTTACACAAAAACATTGGAAATGCTAGATGTATCTGTTCAATTGAAATCTGATTGAGTAGGGGTAAAACATCGATAATCAAATTAATTACTGAAATACAGATATTTAAACACCTGCCTTACTTAAATTTCGTGTGGTTCAATCAACCCTATTAAAAAATCCTGCAATTGTTAAAGCTTGTTAAATTGTAACAACAAAGATACTAAACCAGCTAATATCTAAGTTATAAGTGTAAAGTATATGGTATAACTCTATAAACATTTTACACTATGAAAAAGTTATTTTTAACAGGAATCAGTTTATTATTTGCTGCAACGATTACATTCGCCCAAGAGATTAATCCTGAAGCTAAAGCTAAAGAAGTAACAACAGTTTTGACTGAAAAATTAAGCTTGACTGAAGAACAACAAAAGTCTATTTATGAGCTGATATTAGACAAGACTAAGCTCAAGTATAGCCTTAAAGCAGATACCCAATTAAATGAGGAGGAAAAAGCTAAACAACTCGAACAAGTAAAATTGACATTCAAAACTAAAGTGAATGAAATACTTACGGACGAACAAAAGCCGATATTCGATCAATACATCCAAGAGCAACATAAATCAAAAAGTAAAGAGATAGCATAATGGCGAATTAAATAGTAAAATAAAAGGCGATACTTTCTAAGTATCGCCTTTTATTTATATCATTTATGGAGATAAGCTATTAAGATGCTTTTAATTTCTTCTGAATATCTTGTACATATGTTTTGAACTTCTTATCTGTCTCGATAAGATCCTCCACTGTTTGACAAGCATATATCACTGTAGAGTGATCTCTACCACCGAAAAAGTTACCAATTGATTTCAATGAAGACTTTGTATGGCTCTTAGCTAAGTACATAGATATTTGTCTAGCTTGTACAATCTCACGCTTACGTACTTTAGATTTAACCATCTCAACAGGTACTTCAAAATATTCACATACCAATTTTTGGATATATTCCATTGAGATCTCTTTATCAGTATTCTTAACAAAATTCTTCAACATAGATTTTGCTAAGTTCAAATCAATCTCTTTTTTATTTAATGTAGACTGTGCTAATAAAGATACCATAGCACCTTCTAACTCACGCACCGAATTATCGATCTGTGTAGCCACATATTCTACTACATTATCAGGTAACTCAATACCATCTGAATACATTTTTTTCTTCAGGATAGCCATTCTTGTCTCCAAATCTGGAATTTGAATGTCAGCTGATAACCCCCATTTGAAACGGCTTAACAAACGCTCTTCTAATCCTGATAAATCTTTAGGTGCTTTATCAGACGTTATGATAATCTGTTTACCTGATTGGTGTAGGTGATTGAAGATGTGGAAGAAAATATCTTGTGTCTTCTCTTTACCAGCAAAATTGTGTACGTCATCCATGATGATTACATCCATCGCTTGATAAAAATTCACAAAGTCATTAATCGTATTATTCTTTAATGAATCTACGAATTGCTGACAGAATTTCTCACACGAAACATAAATCACCAATTTATCTGGTAAATTCTTCTTGATCTCGTTTCCTATTGCTTGCGCCAAGTGAGTCTTACCTAAACCTACGTCCCCATACAACATCAATGGGTTAAAAGAAGTACCACCAGGCTTGTTTGCTACTGCATAACCAGCCGAACGTGCTAATCTATTACATTCACCCTCCACAAAATTCTCAAACGTATAATTTTGATTCAACTGTGGATCAACTTGTAATTTCTTTAATCCAGGAATTACAAATGGATTCTTAATATTTTTATTTAATGCAACAGGTACTGGAATCGATTGTTTCTTTGCCTCTGCACCATTACCATTAGATGGTATATTAGTTGTATAAGGTGTAGTCGCTGAAGATTTTTCTACAACGATATTGTATTCTAATCTTCCATTCTCCCCCAAAAACTTTTTTACAGTCTTGCGAAGAATACCGACATAATGCTCTTCGAGCCATTCGTAGAAGAATAAACTTGGTACTTGAATAGTTAAAACGTCGCCCTCCAATCGAACTGCTTTTACCGGTTCGAACCATGTCTTGAAACTTTGTGCCGGAATGTTATCTTTAATCACTTGAAGACAATTATTCCATACACTTGTACACGTTTTTTCCATTCTTAAATTGTTAATAACTTGATAACCAATTAATGATATAAAAATTGTTTATAACTTTCTCGATAAACGAAGATGACAAAAAAAAATGAGGTATAAAAATCAAATATTAAAAAAAACACAACTAACATTTAATCAGTTAGTTATAGTTAATTTTAGGTAAAATTGCTATTGCTTTTAACAGTCAAAAATAGAGTTTTCAACATAGGAAGTTTTAGTTCTATTTTAGGTAGTTTTAACAGCTTAAGATGGCTTTAAATATCAATGAGTACTTACTGCTGTGGAAAACTCAAAACTCGCCTCAAAACCCTTAAATCAAGCACAAAAAAAACCACAATTACTTGTGGTCTAATTTGTTAAAGTATGATTAATATTTTTGTTAGCTTACCATAGTGTTAGTAACTTTTGATTGCACTAATTTTTTGCATTCTACAATTATACCAGCGGCATCATATCCGCAGATATTCCATAGTTCCTTTTGTTCACCATGCTCAACTATATCATCAGGTATGCCTAAGCGTACTACTTGTGCTTGATATCCTTTATCTACCATATATTCAACGATAGCAGATCCAACACCGCCCGGAAGACAATTATCTTCTACTGTAATGACTTTAGTATAATTTTGGAATACTTCATCTAGCATTTGGTAATCTAATGGTTTAGCGAATCTCAAATCGTAATGGCCAGGATATATACCTTCTTCATTCAGCTGTACTAATGCTTTGCTGACTTCATTACCAATATGACCTAGACTTAATATTGCTATAGACTCACCATCTATAAGTTTATGGCCCTTACCAATCTCTAATGCTTTGAATGGACGCTTCCAATCAGTCATTACACCATTACCTCTTGGATAACGTATAACGAATGGTCCAGCATTTTCCAACTGACTTGTATACATAAGATTTCGTAGTTCCTCTTCATTCATAGGAGCACCGATCACTAAATTAGGAATACAACGCATAAAAGAAATATCATATGCACCATGATGCGTCGGACCATCGGCACCTACCAAGCCTGCTCTATCTAAGCAAAATACTACATTTAGATTTTGTAATGCTACATCATGTATTACTTGATCATAGGCACGCTGCATGAACGATGAATATATATTACAAAATGGTACTAAACCTTGTGATGCTAATCCAGCACTGAAAGTAACTGCATGCTGTTCGGCAATACCTACATCAAAAGCACGATTTGGCATTGCTTTCATCATGATATTCATCGATGAACCGCTAGGCATAGCTGGAGTTACACCCATTACCTTATTGTTCTGTTCAGCAAGCTCTACCAGTGTGTGACCAAATACATCTTGGTATTTTGGAGGTTGTGGTTTATCTGATACAGATTTTTTAATTTCACCAGTGATTTTATCGAATAGTCCAGGTGCATGCCAGGTTGTTTGATCTTTCTCAGCCAATGCATACCCTTTACCTTTTACCGTTACAACGTGCAATAACTTTGGACCGTTTATATGTTTAAGATCTTCAATGGTCTTAGCAAGCTTGACTACATCATGACCATCGACTGGACCAAAATATCTAAAATTTAAAGATTCAAATAGATTAGCATTTTTCAATAAAGTACCTTTTATACTTTGTTCAATTTTCTTAGCTAACCCATAGGCATCCGGACCATTTTTTGAGATCTTAGCCAATACAGATACCAATTCATCTCTAAATTTATTGTAACTCTTAGAAGTGGTGATACTTGTAAGATATTCTTTCAACGCACCAACATTTGGATCTATGGACATACAATTATCATTTAGTACCACCAATAGATTTGACTTTTCAATACCAGCATGATTCAATGCTTCGAATGCCATACCACCTGTCAACGCTCCATCACCAATAACAGCAACATGTTGACGATCTTCTTCACCCTTATAAGCTGAAGCTACAGCCATACCAAGCGCTGCCGAAATAGAGGTAGATGAATGGCCTACACCAAATGCATCGTATTCGCTTTCGCTGCGCTTTGGAAATCCTGATATTCCGCCTAATATTCTATTTGTATGAAATTGATCTCTACGACCTGTAAGAATTTTATGTCCGTAAGCTTGATGACCTACATCAAAGATGACTTGATCGTATGGAGTATTTAGAGCATAGTGCAAAGCTACAGTCAGTTCCACTACACCAAGACTTGCTGCAAAATGTCCTCCATTTACTGATACAACATCAATTATATATTGTCTGAGCTCTTTACAAATCGTCTCTAAATCAGTTTCTTTCAATTTTTTCAAATCGGAAGGATACTGAATATCCTTTAAAAGTGCTCCTGGTTCTATTTGCATTCCCTAAAAAGTTTGAAAATAAGGTACAAAGTAACAAATTAATTCCTTTATCTACTTCATATATATCCAAAAATAAGTGACCAGAATCATCAATATAATAAGCATAATAATATTGTGACGCTACGCTGATTATCTATAGTACAAAATACAAGGAAAACTTAAGAACACGATTTGAGGATAATATGTTTTAATTATTATTGTTATATAATAATTCATTAGTATTCAAAAGAGATTTGAATATGATAATCATAAAGTATCATATTAGATTAGCTCGATAAAATAAAAATTATTAATCCGTAATTGTGTATTTTTGAATTCGCATATGGAAGCAACAAACTACGAGATTAAGTTAGAACAATTCGAAGGTCCCTTTGATCTTTTATTGTTTTTTATTGAACGTGATGAACTTAATATTCACGAGATACCTATTTCAAAAATCACGGATGATTTTTTGGATTACATCCAAAAAATGCACTCTTTGAATATTGAATTAGCTTCCGAATTTATCTTCGTAGCTTCAACGCTAATGCGTATCAAGGCAAAAATGCTCCTTCCAAGACCTGAATTAGATGAGAATGATAATGAGATCGATCTGAAAGAACAATTAGTTCAAAAACTTATCTTATACAAACAATTTAAGGAAGTATGTGAAGACTTAAAAGTTCTAGAGGACCAACGTAGAAAACATCATCATAGAGCTAATATGTCTTATGATTTGAAACATACAAAACGTCAAGTCACAGAAGAGGAACTTAATTCATTCGACCTGTATAAACTTATGATGGTCTATGAAAAGTTAATGTATCAATATACTAACCGAGTAGTTCCGGTTACACATACAGTTGTGAAATTCCCCTATACGATCGAGCAACAAAAAAAGGTTTTATCAGAACTTATTGAATTGAATCAGAAATTAGATTTCCAACAAATCCTCAAAAATTCAGAAAATAAAGTTCAGTTCGTATTTAATTTCTTAGCGATTTTAGAAATGTTACAACAACGTCTTTTAGCCATCGAAGTAGGCCTTGGATTTAATAATTTCGCAATTGAAAAACGTGATCCCAAATTACCAGAAAATGTATATTCTGAAGATGTAGATTCAGTAGAAGATGGGCTAACATTACCTGAAATGGGTCAACAACAGAGTTTACAGTTTTAGAGATTAATATATTTACAAAATATTTTATATCCATAATGGCTTCATTATGGATTTTTTTGTTTTAATAGCATAACTCAAATTATTGGATTTAAATGAGACAGTTCTAGCAACTTTTTAAGAATCCATATAGTCAGCTATAAAATTCATACTATTATTAGCTTACAGCGTCTAGTAAACTATAATCAACGAATAAATATAACACATGAATTGAGCTATAACTGACTGTTCAGTCATTTCCAATAAATAATCCTTTAACCAATTAATATCAAAACAACTTGACATATAAGACTTAAATAAGCCTTTTTAAGCATTTCAAAAATTTAGACACAACTTTTTACATCGCTTAAGATTAAGTCTCTTAAAAGCTTTTAAATTGATAAAATTCTAAAGGAGCGCTGATGATTGTAGTAGGGAAAAATATTTTAATCAATTTTCACTATCAAATTGAGAGATAATAATCTAATTTTTGAATGTCTACTTGACTTATTTTTCAATTATTAACAAATGTTAATAACGAAAATAAAATACTAAAAATCAACTAATTAACATAGATTTGAACAAAAAAAAGAGAACGATATAGATACAATCGTTCTCTTTTTCCACAATTGTTAAAAACGTTATTTAATCAAAGAATTCCATCCTTGAGCTTTAATTTCGTGTAAATGACCAGATTTTGAGATCATATTTTTTCCTGCAGATGCTTCAGTCATGTGACCTATCACCGAAATATCTAACTGCCCTTTTACTTTTTCGAAATCGTCTTGCGAAATTGTAAATAGCAATTCGTAATCTTCACCACCACTCAACGCACAAACTGTTGGATCCAAACCAAAATCACGTGCCGTATCATATGTCATCGGATCAATTGGAATTTTTTCCTCGTATAATTTACAGCCAACTTGCGAAGCATCACAAATATGAAGAATTTCTGAAGCCAAACCATCTGAAATATCGATCATCGAAGTAGGTTTCACGTGCAACGCATCTAATAATTCGACAATATCTTTGCGAGCTTCAGGTTTTAGCTGACGTTCAACAATATAATCCTTACCCTCAAGGTCTGGTTGAATGTTCGGATTTTCTAAAAATATATTTTTCTCGCGCTCCAAAAGTTGTAAACCCACGTATGCTCCGCCCAAATCTCCCGAAACACACAGTAAATCTCCTTCTTTTGCACCAGATCTGTATGCAATTTTATTTTCATCTGCATAACCAATACTCGTAATTGACAAAACTAATCCCTGGTGTGATGCAGAAGTATCGCCGCCAATTAAATCTACATTGTATTTTTTACAAGCAATAAGTGCACCTTCATAAATTTCTTCAACAGCTTCAATCGGAAATTTTGAAGATAAACCAATAGAAAAAGTAATTTGCGAAGCAATTCCGTTCATTGCGTAGATATCAGACAAGTTTACTTGCACAGCTTTGTAGCCCAAATGCTTCAAAGGCACATATCTTAAATCAAAATGCACATTTTCTAACAGCAAATCTGTCGAAATTAATGTTTTTTTGTTCGAAAAATCCAAAACTGCCGCATCATCGCCAATTCCTTTGGTCGTAGATTCTTGATTTAGTTCAACAAATTGGGTTAAATGCTTGATTAAACCAAACTCACCCAATTCATTTATATCCGTTTTTTCAATGTTATCAAACATATTCTTCTAAATTTTCGTGTAAAGTTCCAAAAAAAGTCTGTAAAAATTACAGACCTAATTTTTCAGAAATTTCGAGCATACGCTCTATAGGCCTAGATGCCCTTTTTATAACGTCCTCTGGCAAAGTGACTTCTGGAAGATCATATGCTAGACAATTATATAATTTTTCTAAAGTATTCAATTTCATATGCGGGCAATCATTACATGCACATGCATTATTCGGAGGAGCTGGAATAAATTTCTTATTTGGACTAGCCTTTTGCATTTGATGCAATATTCCAGATTCTGTAGCTACAATAAATGTATTTGATTGATTTTCAATCGTATATTTTAACATTCCAGATGTAGATCCAATATAATCAGCCTCTTGAAGAATATGATTTTCGCATTCTGGATGTGCTATAAATTTTGCATCAGGGTAATCAGCACGCAATTTTTCGATTTTTTCACGTGAAAAAATCTCGTGAACCATACACGCACCATTCCACAAAATTAAATCTCGACCCGTTTTTCTCTTGACATAATCTCCAAGATTTCGATCAGGACCGAAAATAATTTTTTGATCCCTCGGCAAACTTTCTACAATTTCTACTGCATTGCTCGAAGTACAAACGATATCCGATAATGCTTTCAATTCTGCAGTACAATTCACATAGGTAATAACCAAGTGATCCGGATAAAGTTGTTTAAATTTTGAAAATAAATGTGGCGGACAAGAATCCGACAATGAACAACCTGCTTTCAAATCTGGCAAAAGCACTTTTTTCGTTGGCGAAAGAATTTTCGCTGTTTCTGCCATGAAATGCACACCAGCAAATACAATAACATCGGCATCAGTTTTTGCTGCCTGTTGGGATAACCCCAAACTATCACCAATGTAGTCTGCCAAATCTTGAATTTCTGAATCTTGGTAATAATGTGCCAAGATCACAGCATTTTTTTCTTTTTTCAGACGTTTGATTTCTGCGACCAAATCCAAGTTTGGATTCACAGGAAGATCGATAAAGCCTTTCGCTTCCAAATCTTTTTCAAAATTTTTAATCATTCTTTCTTGTCTATTCAGTTAATCTATTTCAAAATTCAACGGAGACAAATGTAGAAAAAGAAATTCAAACGAAATTCACAATCCTTCTTTTCCAATAAATAATAAATAATCTTTTAAAAATCTTCTTATTGTTTATTAGCATGTTGATAACTGTGAAAAAACTTATTTCCTAGATTTTTTTTTATCGTTATTCTCCTTTTATTCACAAGTTATTAACATTTATTTATATTTTTCTATTTGATTATCAGATTGCTAATTTTTACTGTTTTATTTTTTCAATAAAAAAATGTTAAAAAATTTATGTTTAAAAAATGTGCATATCTCATACAAATGCTGGTGATATTTAAGTACAAATAGTTAGCATAATCCACAAAATGTGGATTATTAAGAAGTTTTAAAATTTAATTAACCATTTACTTACACGTTTTCCACATATTTTGTTAATTTGTTCGCATAATTAGCCTATTAAAGTAGATATGTCGGAAAGAAAAGTAGATTTTTTAGTAGTAGGTTCAGGAATCGCAGGTTTGAGTTTTGCTTTGAAGGCTGCAAATGTTGGTAACGTGTTAATAGTTACAAAATCCAACGAAGATGAATCGAATACAAAATATGCACAAGGTGGAGTGGCAGTCGTTACAGATCAAGCAGATAGCTTCGATAATCATATAGCTGATACACTAGTCGCAGGTGATGGATTGTGTAATCCACATATTGTGGAAAACGTTATAAAGGAGGGACCTGATCGCATCGCTGAATTGATAGAATATGGTACTTCTTTTGATAAAGAAGAATCTGGAGAGTATGATTTGGCTAAGGAAGGTGGACATTCTGCACATCGTATTTTGCATTATAAAGATATCACAGGTTATGAAATTGAGCGAGCTCTCTTAGAAAAGGTTCATCAGCATCCAAATATTGAGATTTTAACGCATTATTTTGCTGTAGATTTGATTACTCAACATCATCTTGGTGAGCATGTAGATAAAAAAACAAATAATATTACGTGCTATGGCATATACGCATTAAACACTCACACACAAAAAATTGAAAAATTTCTCGCAAAAAAAACTTTGATGGCAAGTGGAGGGGCAGGTCACGTATATTCGAGTACGACCAATCCTACGATCGCTACTGGTGATGGTATCGCAATGGTTTATAGGGCAAAAGGAAAAGTGCGAAATATGGAATTTATTCAATTTCATCCTACTTCTTTATACAATCCATCGGAGTATCCAGCATTTTTAATTTCAGAGGCTGTACGTGGTTTTGGTGGGATATTACGTCGTGCGAATGGTAAATCTTTCATGGAGGAATATGATGAACGTGGCTCATTAGCACCTCGAGATATAGTTGCTCGTGCAATTGATTCGGAGATGAAAAAGTCTGGTTTAGACTATGTATATCTAGATATAACACATAGAAATAAGGTTGATTTAATTAATCATTTTCCCAACATCTATGATAAATGTTTATCTATTGGATTGGATATGACTAAGGATTTTATACCTGTGACACCTGCAGCTCACTATTTGTGTGGAGGTATTTTAGTAGACGAATATGGTGCTTCAAGTATAAAAAATCTTTATGCATGCGGTGAGTGTGCATCGACAGGATTGCATGGAGCAAATCGCTTAGCATCCAATTCGCTCTTGGAAGCAGCTGTATATGCTCATCGTATTTTTATAGATTCGTCAAAGGATTTGAATGATCTTAACTATATGGAGAATATACCTGATTGGGATGATTCAAATACAAAGCACGTCAATGAAGAGATTTTAGTGACCCATAATTTACGAGAATCTCAGAAAATTATGTCTGATTATGTCGGAATTGTACGTTCAGATTTTCGTTTGGAAAGAGCATTGAGACGTCTTGGATTTCTTTATGAAGAGACCGAATCATTTTATAAAAATTCAAAATTATCTGTTAAAATTTGTGAACTGCGAAATGTTATCCAAGTTTCTTACTTGATTGTTAAGTCTGCTATGCAACGTAAAGAGAGTAGGGGACTGCACTATACTACTGATTATCCAACACACAATTCTGAATTAATTGATACAATTTTATAGATCATGGCTACAATTTTACCTGTCAAAGATAAGTTTCCAGTTATAGGAGAACAAACATTTATTGCTCCAAATTCCACTCTTGTTGGTGATGTGACGATCGGTTCGAATAGTTCAATATGGTTTAATGCGGTGATTCGTGGTGATGTAAATTATATTACAATTGGAGATTTTTCTAATATTCAAGATAACGTTACAATACACGGTACATTCGAAAAGAATGGGACAGATATAGGTAATTATGTTAATATAGGACACAATGCCATTGTTCATGGATGCGTTATCCAGGACTATGTTTTGGTGGGTATGGGTGCTATTGTGATGGACAAAGCTATATTGGAGTCTAATGTTATTATTGCTGCAGGAGCAGTTGTTTTAGAAAATATGGTGTGTGAATCAGGTTATTTGTATGCTGGAGTTCCAGCAAAAAAAATAAAGCCACTTACTGATGAGCAACTGGCTTTATTACAAAAATTACCACATAACTATGTGTTATATTCTTCTTGGTTTACTGTTGAATAGTTAGTCAAATATTGGTGTTATCGTTTCGGATTGTTCCCAATTAGATCGAATAGTGAACGATTTATCTAAATACCAGATGGGTTCAGCTTGTGTCTTATCATATACATTTGCTGGGTCCCATCTTTTATTTTTATTCAAATCTTTAATAATTCTTAGATAGTATTTACCGCCTGGAAAATCTATCAATTTCAATTGATCCTGTTTATTATTTATAACTTTGCTAAAATAAATCTTCTCTTTTTTCTCGTCTATCAATTCGACAATATATTGAGTCAATGTATCTAAGCCATTAAATTTGAATTCAATCGTTCCGAAATTGTCAGCTTCATCTAACGTGAATCTACTAATTAATTCTTTATTAGCTTGACCATAATCAGATGTTATTGCATCATCTTGGATAGTAAGTTCATAGTTTCGTTTAGCCCTCCAATTATATCGTATATAGAACTGATTCGTATTAATCGTATCTCTCTGTAGTTGAAAATTTCTTCTACTTACAGAGTCTTCTATCAGTATAAGCTTCTCCTTATCAATATTGGTTATAGGGAAGTCGCTCGTAATTGTAATATGGTTTATCTTATTTACTTTGTTTGTAATATTCAAAATAGGCTCTAGAACATTATCATATTTTTCTGTTTTAGAACGTTTAATTAGTATGGTATCTTTAATATTAATACCGTCTTTTAGTTCAAACTTTACAGAATCAAAATCTATTTCATTAAAAAATACTTCAGCAGAATCCTTTATATTATTGAATTTGACATGGTGCTTTCCTGTATAATTCTCTGGAAAAAGTATACTAATAACTGGATCTTCTATTGGTTGATTAAATACTAATAAAATTTTTCCATTCTTTTCTATTTTCTTCTCAACAGTTCTAAATACTCTTGGGTACCCTTTCGAATAAGAAATATTGATGTTATCAATTTCTCTATTAAGCACGATACTATCTTCTAAAAAGCCTATATATTCATCCGGTGCGTTATATATTCGATCATTATTTTGTTCTTTCAGTGCATATATACTATAGGTATCTTCCTTTAGATTTCTAAAAATAAAGTTCCCCGTGGAATCTACTGAAGTAAAAATGTTGGCCTTCTTTTTACCGAAAATGGAATCCTGTCTCGTAGGAATAAGAAGAAGTTTTACATCTTTATCTTTTTCGTATTCAAATTCTTTGGTGTATGCATTTATAACTTTACCAGATATAGTCAAGGAGTCCAATTCGTCTCCAGTAGAAAATACGTAGTTATAATTAATTATAGGATTACCCTCATTGTAGTCAACAAGTCCTTTTCCAAAATTAATTGTATAAGTTGTATTTTCTTCCAATGTGTCTGGTAGTAATATATGTAGATTCTTTTTACGAATCTTATATTCAGGTTGTTTGCTCACGTCAGGTGAGATGCTGAATTCCTTATATTGATTAGCTAATTTGATGTACTCATTAAAGGTCAATATAATCTCTTTACTATTAAATCTCGTTTGAAAATTCATTGGATTTTCATTCAAGATTATTGGAGCCAGTGAGTCTTTGGGGCCTCCAGTTGGCCGTTGCATATTCGCGCAACGGAAAAAAGTTAGCGATATAAGTAGAATGAAACACAGAATTATGAATGGTCTAATGTTGATCGACTTTTCTATCGAGTTTTGATTATTTAATATGTTATTCATCGTGACACTTTATGCTTATATCGCTACTTAATTATTTGCTTATATTAATTCATGTGAACCATTAATACTGATATATCAGAAGGGGACACGCCAGATATTCTTGACGCCTGACCTAAGGTTCTAGGTTTTACTTTCATTAGTTTCTCACGAGCCTCTATAGATAATGAAGATAAATTATTATAATCAAAATTAGGATTTATTTCTTTATCCTCCATCTTTTTCATCTTTTGTACAATCTCCATTTCTTTTTCAAAATATGCATCATACTTTACTTTGATTTCAGATTGTTCAATCGTTTCACCATCGTACTGTAGTAACATATTAGCAAACTTCTTATCGGCCTCTGCAAGGTGATTTATGCTTACTTGTGGTCTACCCAAGATATTGTATAATCTAGTTTTTTGGTTTATTGTACTTGAATTCTCCCTTTCTAATATTGGATTCATGTCATCTGCATGTACAGAATTATCTTTCATGAATGCGACAATTTTATCTGAATTCTCTACTTTATCAATTACCTTTTGTAATCGCTCATCTGATACTAATCCAAGCTTATGTGCTATAGGTGTTAATCTAATATCGGCATTATCTTGTCTCAATAATAATCTATGCTCAGCCCTTGAAGTAAACATTCGGTAGGGTTCTTCAGTCCCTTTAGTGACAAGATCATCAATCAAAACACCAATATATGATTCCGATCTTTTTAAAATTAACTCATGAAGATCATTAATTTTTTGATGTGCATTTACCCCCGCAATGAAGCCTTGAGCAGCAGCTTCTTCATATCCAGTTGTACCATTTATCTGCCCAGCAAAGAATAAATTTTTAACACGTAAAGTTTCTAATGTTAAATCCAATTGCATAGGAGGGAAGTAGTCATATTCAATGGCATATCCAGGTCTATACATTTTAGCATTTTCAAAACCTGGAATTAGTCTTAAAGCTTTTTGTTGTACATCCTCTGGCAGTGAAGTCGAGAAGCCGTTGACATATATTTCAGCCGTTCTAAACCCTTCTGGTTCTACGAAGATCTGATGTCTATCTCTCTCGGCAAATCTATTAATTTTATCTTCTATCGATGGACAGTATCTTGGACCCAGACCCTTGATCCTTCCTGTAAACATTGGTGATTTCTCAAATCCTGTTTTAAGAATCTCGTGTACTTTGTCATTAGTATATGTTATCCAGCAACATCTTTTTTCTGTTGGTAATGGCACATCTGTATAAGAGAATCTACCAGGATTATCATCGCCCCATTGTTCTTCCATAAGGCTATAATTAAGGGATCGTCCATCAATACGTGGAGGTGTCCCTGTCTTCATACGACCAGCTTCGAACCCTAATGAAACGAGTTGTTCGGTAAGTCCCGTTGCTGCTTTCTCCCCAGTACGACCACCACCGAATTTCTTTTCACCTATATGTATTATTCCATTAAGGAATGTTCCGTTAGTCAATACTACTGCATCTGCTTCAATACGTATTCCTAAAGATGTAATGACACCTTTTGCAGTTCCATTTTCAACTATTACTTCTTTAACAGTATCTTGCCAAATATCAAGATTAGGCAATGCTTCTAGTTGCCATCTCCATTCTTCAGCAAATCTCATTCGGTCATTTTGTGTTCTTGGACTCCACATTGCTGGACCTTTTGATTTGTTCAACATACGAAATTGTATTGTTGACTTATCAGCTATGATACCTGTATATCCACCCATAGCATCAATCTCTCTTACGATTTGACCTTTTGCTACACCACCAATTGCAGGGTTACAACTCATCTGAGCGATTACTCCCATGTTCATCGTGATAAGTAGAGTAGAAGACCCTAAGTTAGCGGCAGCTGATGCAGCTTCACAACCTGCATGACCTGCACCTACGACTATAACGTTATATTTATTAAACATAAATTTTACTTTCGTTTCACGTGAAACATTACTCACAAACTAAAACGTTTCACGTGAAACATTTTTACATATATTCTGCTAATTCCATCCAACGCTCAGACTTATGATCGAGTGTAGATTGAATATCTTCAATTTCTTTAGATAGATTTAATAACTCATTGTGATTCGTAGTGTTATTCAGAATAACTGTTTTCTCTACAATCAAATTTTCTAGATCTATAATTTCTTTTTCTAGCGTGTGATACTCTTGTTGTTCTTTGAAGCTTATCTTTTTCTTAACCTCTACATGTATGGGAGCAGCATTTATAGTGGACCTACTTAGCTTTTCCGCTTCCTTTTCTTGTTTGATTCTTAGCTCAAGTTCATATTTGTAATCTGCATAATTACCATTGTATATAGTCACATTACCTGATCCATCAAATATGAAAAGCTGCTCTGTAAGTTTGTCAATTAAGTATCTATCATGGGATACTAAGACTAAGACACCAGAATAATTTACAAGAAAATCTTCTAATACATTTAAGGTATCTATATCCAAATCGTTAGATGGCTCATCTAAAATTAAGAAATTAGGGTTAGCCATTAACACTCGCATCAACTGTAAACGCTTCTTCTCACCACCACTTAATTTACTTACTAAGCCAAATTGTTTCTCTGGTGGGAATAGAAATAAGGTTAAGAGTTGGGAAGCAGTTAACGTATCTCCATTAGCCATTTTGATATAGTCTGCTATATTTTTAACGACATCGAGTACACGTTCGTCATCTTTAAATTGTAATCCTCCTTGGCGATAATAACCGTAATTTGTCGTTTCTCCAATTTCTATTGTACCTGATTCTGGAGAAATAATATTAGTTATCAAATTAAGAAACGTACTCTTTCCAGAACCATTCTTACCAGCTAGCCCAATACGGTCACCTTTCTTAAAAACATAACTAAAGCCTGATATAATGGTTTGACCATTGTATGATTTACTGACCTGGTCAAGTTCTAAAATTTTTGAACCTTGACGCGATACTTGTACGGAAAGCTGTACCTTGTCTTGCGACTTAGGACCTTTAGATTTAGCTTCTAATTCATGGAATGCCTCAATTCGTGACTTAGATTTTGTACCTCGAGCCTTAGGCATTCTACGCATCCATTCTAATTCTTTACGCCATAGATTGCGAGCCTTATCAGCAGAGAGAACATTGTTATGCTCACGTTCAGCTTTTTTCTCTAAGAAGTAAGCATAGTTTCCTTTGTAAGAATATACTTGACCTCTATCTAATTCTTTAATTTCTGTACAGATGTTATCTAAAAAGTATCTATCATGGGACACGATAAGCACTGTTTTCTGTCCCGTAGTTAATAGCTTTTCTAACCATTCAATAGTTTCGATATCTAGATGATTGGTAGGCTCATCTAGGATATATACATCAGGCTCGTCAATTAATAATTTGGCTAATGAAAGACGTTTCTTTTGACCGCCTGACAAACTGTCAATAGACTGTTCGAAATTAATAATTTGAAGACGATTTAAAATAGTCTTAATATTGTCTTCATATTCCCATGCGTCAAGCGCAGTCATTTTATCTGTAATCGCCGCTAGCTTTTTATCATCATAATCACCAGATTCAATAAGGTGTTCATATTCTTTAATAAGCTGTTGCTGCTCGTTGTCTGCCGAGAATATAAAATCATTAATTGTATGCAAACCGTCAAAAGTAGGTTCTTGCGGTAAGTAACCAATACGTATACCTTTTTCTTTGACTACTTTACCAGCTTGAGGTGGGAACAATTCAGCCATCAATTTTAAAAGTGTGGACTTGCCCGTACCATTGATACCAACAAGTGCTACGCGATCACCTTTTTGAAGAGCGAAATGTAAATCTTTAAAAAGCCATCTATCATTAAAAGAGTGACCAATTTGTTCTGTGCTAATTATACTCACGTTAATTTTATTATTTCTTCGGATTCAAATATTCGGACACCACTGTGTGTCTGAGTAGTACAATTTATCATCGCTTTAGCTACATCATCAGCAGCGATAGCTTTGAATTTTTTAATTTTTCCAATCATTAGTTTATTGATAATTGGAAAAATGTATTGTGCGATATCTTCTAATAATCTTTTTTCATTGCGTTTGCCCAGAAGTAGGGAAGGACGCAATATATTCAAAGATGGTATATTGAGTAGTTGTAAATCAACTTCAGTAATACCCTTCATTTTTAAATAAAAATTAGATGATTTCGGATTCGCTCCAATGCTTGAAATATACGTATATGTATCACAAGGGTAAATTTCTGCAATACGAATAGGATAATCATGGTCGATCTGATAATAAGCAGATTGATCAGGTGTTTTACTCTTAGTACTACCAATACAACAATATATGTGATTGATAATCAGATTTTTGCTATTTTCTATAGTTGTGTAATCTGCAACAATTTCAACCAATTTAGGGTGTATAGGAAACGAATTAGCTTTACGTACTATTGCATACACACACATATATCTGTCATCCTGAAGAAGCAGATTAATGACAGATGTACCAATGAGTCCCGTAGACCCCAATACTAAGGCTGTATATTGCATTTTAGACATAATTATCCAACTACAAAAGTACAGAAATTATTTTTTGGAAGGCTGTAAATTAATGTGATAACGAGATTTATTACAAATTACTGTTAATTTAATTTGAAATCTGCAATTAGATTGAAACGCGGTATCTCTACTTGAAACATATGTCCATCTAATTCACGAATCATCGTATAGTGACCTTGCATATATCCCATTTCACTTTTTAAATTGCAACCTGAAGTATATTGATGTACATCGCCAGGTAATAGAATAGGTTGTTCTCCGACAACGCCTTCGCCATCCACTACATTATTTACTCCAATCGCATCAAATATGTCCCAATGTCTACTTATAAGTTGCGTCGTATATGGAGAATTATTCTCAATCGTAATTCTATACGAATACATGTAATGCATATTCTCAGGATTAGAATATGCAGGCTGATATAAGCATTCTACTGATATGTTGATTCCGGATGTAGATTTTGTAATCATTTTACAAAATTAGGTACTATGATTTAATTTTCATAATCGAAACAACGTTGTATTTGAGCTGTTTAGATTAATAGGTGGAAGTATATTAATTTTAATAAATTTAAAAAGTTATGAAGGTAGGTAGATATATTCTCGTTATTGTTTCATTTAGTTTTTTTGCATTATCGTGTAATAACAATTCCAATAATCAAGATAAGAATGGAATATTGGATATTGAAAGTCGTTTGGAAGAAAAGGCTAATGATGCTTTAGGTGATATCACTGGTAAAGCAGCTGATTTGAAAAATGAAATTAACAATTTGACATCAACTGATGCAATTGCGAGGGAAGTATTGAAAGCTGTGTTCCCTAACGAGTTAGGGGGACTTAGACAAGCTAAATTAGAAGTTGAAGATGCATCTATCAAGAATTTTTCTAAAATAGAAGCTACATACGAAAATGTGGGAGATCCAAGAAAAATAGATCTAATAATTACTGATGGCGCAGGAGAGAAAGGAGCGTTGTTACTTAATGAACTCAAGAACGAAATGACATTATTGCAAAATAATACTAATCAAAATAAAGAAGAAAAACTTATAACCATTGTAGATCGCCAGGCTATTGTAAAAGAACGTACGACTACGAATGAGTTGGAAGCAGAGGTTAAATATATACATGGTGATCGATTCATAATAGAGGTGGATGGGGAAGGTTTCACCTTGCTAGAGCTTAAAGATCTGTTGAAAAAAATAGATATATCTGCTTTGATGTAGTCTTCATGAAAAAATAAGCGGGATATTAATATTAATACCCCGCTTATTTTTATTTAGTAGCTTCTCTAACTTTGGGAGCTATCTTCGTTCCGAATATTTCAATTGATTTCATCATATCTTTATGATTAGGACTGCCTACATCCATGTGTGCCGAAAATCTTGTTAAGCCAAATTTTTCATGAATAGCTAAGATTTTATCAATAGCTTGGTTTGCATCACTAACTAATAAGTGTCCCAATGGTGACTTTCCAAAATCATATTGTGTACGTTGGTAAGTAGGCCAACCACGAGATGCGCCAATGCGGTTCATCTGTGCTGCATAGAATGGATAATATTGATCAGCTACAGCTTGACTATCTTCGCCAAAGAAAGAATGCATATGTACACCTACTTGGAATTTAGACATGTCGTGACCATTATCTTCATATGCTTGTTTGTATACCTCAAATAATGGTGAGAATTGCTCCCAAGCCCCACCAATGATAGCAAACATAACCGGTAATCCTAATTTGCCTGCACGTATCACTGAAGATGTAGTACCGCCAACGGCGATCCATATTGGTAAGCCATCTTTTGTATGACGTGGGTATATTTCTTGATTGATCAATGATTTACGAAATTTGCCAGTCCAATTGATAGTAGGATTGTGCTTTAATTTCAATAATAAATCTAACTTTTCTTCAAACAATTCACTATAATCTTTTAGATCTAACCCATATAAAGGGAATGATTCTATAAAAGAACCACGACCTGCCATGATTTCGGCACGTCCATTTGATATTAAATCTACTGTCGCAAAATCTTGATATAATTTTACAGGATCGGTCGAGCTAATAACTGATACAGCAGAGCCTAATTTAATATTTTTGGTAACTGCAGCAGCAGCAGCCAATAATATTTCAGGCGATGCTACGGCATAGTCAGCACGATGATGCTCACCCATTCCGAAGAAGTCTAAGCCAACTTCATCCATCAATTTAACTTCTTCCAATATTTCTTGTAAACGTTGTTGAGCAGGTTGTATAGCACCTGTATTTGCATCAATTTGCAAATCTCCAAACATTCCAATTCCTAATTCTAACATAATAATGCCTCCTTTATATAGTACAAAGATAGTGGTCAACTCGCTACATTTTCTTAATCTATATTAAGAAAATAGTAAAAAAAAATAGGCATTTTTAATTGTATTAAAAATGCCTAATCTATTGTTATATAATGTTGTTGTTATCCGTGTATGAATTCTTTAGTGCCGTATGATTGGATTAATTGGCCCTCGAATTCTAACCATTCTTTCCAGCGCTTGTCGACATCTACATCAGTACTGTATTTGCGAGCAAAATTTAAGAAAGTTGTGTAATGGTTAGCTTCCGAAACCATCAGTCCGTGATAAAATTTTGCTAGTTTCTCGTCATTAATATTTTGAGATAGGACACGGAATCGTTCACAGCTGCGGGCCTCAATCATTGCTGCAAACAATAATCTGTCAATAAATGCCATATTGCGAGAACCATCTTTCTTTGAGAATTTCATCAATTGACCGACATAATCATCTTTACGTTCACGACCTAATGTATAACCCTTTTCTTTGATAATATCGATGACCATCTGAAAATGTTGCATCTCCTCTATAGCGATAGCAGTCAGCTCGTGAACAAGATCTTCCAATTCTGGATTTTGGGTAATCAAACTAATAGCATTCGAAGCTGCTTTTTGTTCGCACCAAGCATGGTCCGTAAGAATTTCTGGTATATTAGACTCAGCAATATTTGCCCAGCGTGGATCTGTCAATAATTTTAAACCTAGCATATTATCTTAATTTAAATCTCTATTACAAAAATACGAAATTTAAAATCGTTATTTACTTTATAAAACAAAGGGCCAACATGTGTGATTTCATGTTGGCCCTTTGGTAATTCTTATTGATTCAAATGTGTATTAAACTTCGAAACCATGTTCTTTTAATATTTCGGGAGGTACACCAGTCCATACACCTGGTCTATTACCTGCATATCCAATGTCAGCTATTCCTTCTTTAGAGGTATAATATCCAGAGGCCGTAAGATCACGCATTCTATTAAAGAAATTAACACCTTGAGCGACTTCTGGTTTAGCTTTTGATGGATAAGCAATTTCATCCACAATGGCTATCTTTTGATCATCCTTTAAATTGATGAAAACGTTTTTAAACTTTTTCTGTGCATAAATGTCAAGCCATTTCAATCCTCCACGCATAGGCAGCTTGTGTGAAGGGATGTCTTTAACAATAAATTCAATAAAATCTGGGACACCAACTTCAGAAGCCGCAGGAGAAGTTTCATCTTTCGGAAGAATAATATCTGCTAATATTGTGATAGTAGCCATCTCATGTTCTGTAAAGTATGTCTCAGCGTATAATAGTTGGGTTCGTTCGTGCTCAAAATCTTGAATACCAGGCAAGCGTTCTCCAGCTTCTGCAGGTGGAGTAGAGGCTGATTTATTACCTTTATTATCACAAGAATTTGTGGTGATAACTGCAGTGGTTCCTGCAGCTAATAAACCTAAAGCTTTAAGTGAGTCTCTTCTGTTCATTGCTTAGCTATTTAATTTATTTTTCTCTTGCAATATGTATTCAGCCGTACGCATAGATAGGGCTAATATAGTCCATGTCAAGTTTTTGTCGCCTTGCTGTACAAATGGACCAGCGTCTACGACATATAGATTCTTACAGTCGTGTGCTTGTCCCCATTTATTTAATACAGATTTTGATGGGTCGTTGCCCATACGAGTAGTACCGCCTTCGTGAATAATTTTACCAGGAGTAGCTAGACCATATAATTCATCTTTACCTGGGATTTTAGAAGTGATGATTGCGCCCATATTATGCATGATATCTTGGAATGTCTCCATCATGTGTTTAGCTTGTGCAATCTCTTCATTAGACCATGTGTAATTGAATTTTAATACAGGTATTCCAAATTTATCAACTCGAGTAGGATCTATTTCACAATAGTTTTCTTTTCGAGCAATGGCAGTACCACGGCCATCCATACCAACTGAAGCTCCATAGAAACGTCTAAAATCTTGCTTTAATGCAGCGCCATATCCTCCAGTTTCTTGAGGAAGACCATCTTTACGTGGTACCAAGGCATTGTAGTTCTGTACGCCATGGAATGATCCATACGATGGCATACCCATACCTCCCCAATATTCGATATGATAGCCACGTGCGAAGTCTAGCTTTTTGTCACCTAACCACCATGGTGAATATATGTGTACGGATCCTACACCATCCTCGTTATAGCGTTTACGATCTAATAATTGTGGTAATATTCCTCCTATACCAGCACCAGTTGAGTCATGTAAGTATTTACCAACTAAACCTGAGCTATTTCCGATACCTGCTGGGTGTGCAGAGGACTTCGAGTTTAACATCAGGCGAGCACTTTCGCATGCACTAGCTCCTAGGATGATCGTTTTAGCTTTTACGGAATATTCTTTTAGATCTTTTGTATTTACATACGATACACCAGTAGCTATACCTTCATCATTCGTCAATACTTCTCTTACCATGGCATTATCGATAACCGTAAGGTTACCAGTCTTCATAGCTGGAATTACTAAACAAGATGAGGATGAAAAATCACCATACACTTTACATGCACGACCACACTGTCCACAATAGAAGCATGTACCTCTATCTTTATTATCTTTGAGTGCTTCCGTCAAAACTGATCCACGACCTGGTATCACAGTTACACCTGCCTTCTTAGCACCCCGCATAATGAAGTGTTCATTCAAACGAGGTTTCGGTGGTTTCATGAATATCCCATCGGGCTCATTAGGAAGACCTTCTACAGTACCATATATACCGATCATGCGATCGATTTTGTCATAGAAAGGCTTTACTTCTTCATACGATATAGGCCATTCATCTGTAAGACCATCTTTGGGCTTGAAGTCATCTGGCCCCATACGCAATGAAATCCGTCCCCAGTGATTCGTTCTACCACCAAGCATACGTGCTCGAAACCAATCAAATTCGGTTCCTTTTTCAGTAGTATAAGGTTCACCTTCGATTTGCCAGCCGCCAAAAGCAGCATCAAAATCTCCAAATGGGCGTGTGGTACCAGCTCCTCTACGAGGAGATTCCCAAGGCCATCTAAGTTGTAAAGCGTCTTTTGCGGGGTCGAAGAAAGGACCTGCTTCAAGCATCAAGACTTTAAGCCCTGCATTCGCTAAAACATATCCAGACATACCTCCACCTGCACCAGATCCCACGACAATAGCATCGTAGACAGTGCTATCCTCAATGATTTGAAAAGAAGTCATTAATTCGGTTTATTAATTATGTTACTTTGTATGTATTAGTTAAAGATAATAAAATTCATCGTAGCGATATATTTAATGTCAAAAATTTTATTCATTGGATTAGTCTGGCCTGAGCCTAATTCTTCTGCAGCCGGCTGGCGAATTTTACAATTAGTAAAATTATTTGGTGCTGATTATGAAGTCCATTTTGCTTCTGCAGCATCCAAATCTGAATACTCGTATAATTTGCAGAGTATAGGTGTGCACGAGCATGAAATATTACTCAATGACTCATCTTTCGACGCTTTTATTGTTGAATTGGCACCATCAGTAGTCATATTTGACCGCTTTATGGTAGAGGAGCAATATGGATGGCGTGTAGCAGAGTTTTGTCCATCTGCATTACGAATTGTAGATACGGAGGATTTACATTTTGTTAGGTTAGCGAGACAGGAAGCATTCAAAAAGGGAAGTAGTGTTGATTTTTATTCTGCTACTGCAAAGCGTGAGGTTGCGTCTATTTTGAGATCAGATTTGTCATTAATTATCTCGCGATCAGAGATGGATCTACTGCAGAATCAATTTGGCGTCTCTGCAGACCGACTATATTATATTCCGTTTCAAGAAGAGCTTATTGATGAGCTGCATATACAGCGATTACCAAGCTATGAAGATCGTTTGAATTATATGTTTATAGGTAATTTCATACATGAGCCAAATTGGCGAACTGTCGAAATACTAAAAAAAGAAATTTGGCCAATTTTGCGAAAGAAAAATCCACAGGCTGAGTTACATATTTATGGTGCATATGCTACTGATAAGGTTCTGCAATTGCACAATGAACGAGAAAAGTTTTTCATTAAAGGTAGAGCTTTACACGCACGAGATACTATATCCTGGTATAAAGTATTGCTAGGTCCAATACCATTTGGTGCTGGTACTAAAGGTAAGTTTGTCGATGCCATGTATGCAGGCACGCCATCTATGAGTTCCGTTGTTGGAGCAGAAGATATGAATATAAGAGGTGAGTGGAATGGATTCATAGAAAATGATGTAGAACAATTTGTAGAGAAGGCACATCAACTGTATACAGATGAGTTGACATGGTCTTCGGCTCAACGAGTTGGTTTTGATATATTCAATACGAGATTTTCAGATACAAGTTATAGTACTAATCTGCTGAGTTGGGTTAGTGATGCACTCAAGCGTGTCCAAGAGATTAGACAATCTAATTTTATTGGACAAATACTATTGCAGCAGGAGCGTAATGCTACTAAATACATGTCAATGTGGATTGAAGCTAAAAATAAATAATAATTTTTTTACAAAGGAAGACGATTGTATATATTGTAATACACTAATAAAATTATATCTTTAAATAAGCTATATTAATCAATTATGAAAACAATTAAAGGTCCTGGAATTTTTTTAGCACAATTTATCTCTGATGAGGAGCCGTTTAATTCTATTGAAAATATTGCCTCATGGGCGAGTTCATTAGGTTTTAAAGGACTGCAAATTCCTACGGGAGATCCAAAATACTTTGATCTACAACAAGCTGCAGAGAGTAAAACTTATGCAGATGAATACAAAGGGAAATTACAAGAATTAGGTTTGGAGATCACCGAATTATCTACCCATTTGCAAGGTCAGCTTGTTGCTGTTCATCCTGCATATGATAAATTATTCGATGCATTTGCACCTGAGCAATATAGAAATAATCCAAAGGCACGTACTGAATGGGCTATTCAGCAATTAAAATATGCTGCCAAAGCTTCTCAAAATTTGGGTCTTAAAGCACATGCTACCTTCAGTGGTTCATTGCTTTGGCAATACTTTCATCCGTGGCCGCAGCGTCCTGATGGTTTAGTAGACGAAGCGTTTACAGAATTAGCCAAACGCTGGATGCCAATATTAAATGCATTCGACGAAGCTGGTGTAGATGTATGCTATGAGATTCATCCAGGTGAAGATTTATTTGATGGTATCACATATGAGATGTTTTTAGAAAAAGTTAATAATCATCCTAGAGCTTGTCTATTATATGATCCATCACATTTCGTATTGCAACAGTTAGACTATATACAATATATCGATTTCTATCATGAGCGTATCAAAGCGTTTCACGTGAAAGATTCTGAGTTTAACCCTACAGGTAAACAAGGTACATTTGGCGGTTACCAGTCATGGTTAAATCGTGCTGGAAGATACCGTTCTCCAGGTGATGGTCAAGTTGATTTCAAAACAATCTTTAGCAAATTGACACAATATGGCTACGATGGATGGGCTGTAATGGAATGGGAGTGTTGTATCAAGAATCAAATCGATGGCGCTACTGAAGGCTCTAAATTCATTCAAGATCATATAATTCGTGTGACTGATAAAGCATTCGATGACTTTGCTTCTACTGGAGCAGATGCAGCATTCAATAAACAGATATTAGGGTTATAGATGTTAATGATACAGTTATGAATAATAAAGCAATTGTAACATTATTTACGATATTACTCGCTGGCGTCTCTTTATTTAGTTTAGTGCAGGTACTTGATAAAGAAGTTTGGCGCGTTATATTCGCTGCATTAGGATTCTTGGTTTTTACTACATTCTCCGTGATTCTAATCAAAGCAAATAAATAAAAAAGGTTCGAAGATTAATCTTCGAACCTTTTTTATTATCTACCTTTCTTTTGGAAAGGGAATTTCATTTTGTAGGCAACTCGTACTAGACCTTTAGATATAGCATCAAGTTTTGCTTTCAACATTGTCTTCTTCAAAACTGGTAACTTATCTGTAAATAATTTTCCTTCGATATGATCATACTCATGCTGAACAATACGAGCAGCAAGTCCTGACAACTCAATCTCATGCTCGACAAAGTTTTCATCTAGGTAATTGATGACCACATTCGAATGTCTCATCACTTCTTCTTGGATATCTGGAATAGAAAGACATCCTTCACTGAAAGCCCATTTGTCTCCAGATTCTTCTACGATAATAGGATTGATGAATACTTTTTTGAAATCTTTCAAGCTTTGGTCACCAGGTCCATCTTCATCATCTTCAGCGAATGGAGATCCATCTACAATGAACAGACGAATAGGAAGTCCAATCTGTGGTGCAGCTAAGCCCACGCCATGAGCTCCATACATGGTCTCAAACATGTTGTCAATTAATTCCTTAAGATTAGGATAATCTTGATCTATTTCTTCGGCGGTCTTACGCAATACCGGATCGCCATATGCTACTATAGGTAATTTCATTGTCTTATTAATCCAAATGACAAAGTTACCAATAATTTGGCAGAAGCTACTGCAGGATTAATTTGTAATTTTGTAGTAATGAGTCAATATTTACAATCGGTTGAAAAATTCGTGGCCTTATTACAACAGCACATTATAGTTGAAGACATTCGTTATTCAGATTCGTATGTATTCATCAAAACGGATAAAGTGGTTGTTTATATATATTTTCCTGGTACAGAGCGACTGTTAAATCTTCATGAATTACCGATTATACATATCGATATTGACCGTATAATTAATCAATCGACAACTATTATTTATCGTTTGAAAGGGTTGCATGGTTTAGGGCAGCGTATATATGCTCGTAAGACTGTCGTGGCTAGAATTGACAAGCGTGTGGCTACAGCATTTCTCGATGAGCATCATCTTCAAGGTGCCATGCCAGGTAAATATAGATATGGCTTATTTTACGAGGGTGAGCTTGTTTCTGCTGCGGTATTTAGTGGAGGAAGGATTATGCGAGATATAAGTTCAGAATATAGATCGTTTGAGCTTATAAGGTTTTGTCACAAAGGAGATGCTTTAGTAGTAGGAGGTATATCTAAGTTAATTAAAGCATTTATTGCAGATTTTAATCCGCAAGATATTATGACGTATGCAGATCGAGATTGGTGCTCAGATTCTTCGCTAGAGCGTATAGGGTTCCAAGTCGTAGGGAATTTGGATCCGTTTACACAGTCTATTAAGAACGGAAAACGTGTGCTCTCACCTTCTGATCATTCTGGTATTGACTATAGTGTGGCTAACCTTGGAAGTATCAAATTAAAATTGGTACTTTAATAAGAATTTGCTTAATTTTAGAGTACAGTCAACATTAAACTTAAGAGAAAGATATGAAAAGAAAACTTCGTATGGGTATGGTAGGCGGAGGTAAAGATGCCTTTATAGGCGCTGTACACCGTATTGCTGCATTCATGGATGGTAAAATAGAATTAGTCTGTGGAGCTTTCAGCGTAAATAGAGAAATATCCTTGGAATCGGGTAGAGATTTATTCGTTCCGGAAGAGCGTGTATACGTTGATTATCAGACGATGATTCAAGAAGAAGCCAAGCTGCCTGAAGGTGAGCGTATGGATTTTCTTACGATTGTAACACCCAATTTTTTACACTTTGAGCCTGCTAAGCTAGCTATGGAGGCTGGATTTGATGTGGTAATCGAAAAACCAATTACAGTATCTCTAGAAGAGGCAGTTGCTTTACAAAAGATCGTGGAGAAGACTGGTCGTACATTGTGTCTTACACATACGTATTCAGGATATCCAATGGTTAAGCAAGCCAAAGCTATGGTAAAAGAAGGGCATTTTGGTAAAATTAGAAAAGTAGTAGTAGAATATCCTCAAGGTTGGTTGAGCCGTTTGTCAGAACGTGAAGGCAATGCTGGGGCAGCTTGGCGCGCAGATCCAAAACGTTCAGGTAAATCTTTAGTAATGGGTGATATAGGTACGCATGCGGCACACTTGGCTGAATATGTAACTGGTTTGCGTATACAAGAGGTTTGTGCAGATTTGACTACGTTCGTAGAAGGACGTCTGTTGGATGACGATGGCTCCGTATTATTACGCTTTGAAGATGGTGCCAAAGGAGTATTGATGGCTTCTCAAATCTCCGCTGGAGAGGAAAATGCTGTACGTATACGAGTATATGGAGAAAAAGGTGGTCTAGAATGGGCTAATGAAGATCCAAATAATTTGATTATAAAAATGTTGGATCAGCCAAGACAACTTTACCGTACGGGTAATGCTTACGCTGCACCATATACATTGAGCTCGTATGCTACACACAATACTCGAATTCCAGCTGGACATCCAGAAGGATTATTAGAGTCATTTGCAAATATCTATCGTAACTTTGCGCTGACAGTATCTGCTAAGAATGAGGGTCATGAAGTAACGCCTGAAGCATTGGATTTTCCTACGGTAGCTGATGGTGTACGTGGTATGGCATTCATCGATACAGTTGTAAAAAGCAACGAAAGTAACGAAAAATGGACTAAATTTGTGGTGTGATAGACACCGCAACATTAATAGATAGTCTTCAGGCTGATGCGTCAGTACAGCCTGAAGATTTAATCATTATTTTAGGACCGACTGCTAGTGGCAAGACCAAACTTGCCGTAGAGCTAGCGAAGCATACGAACGCTGAGATCATTTCGGCTGATTCTAGACAAGTATATCGTGGAATGAATATCGGTACTGGCAAAGACCTTCAGGAGTATGGTGATGTGCCTTACCACTTGATCGATATTATTGATCCAGGACAAAAATATCATGTAGCGCAGTTTATCGAAGATTTTGAAGAGGCATATCAATGTATACGAGCTAAAGAAAAGCGTGTGATCGTTTGTGGAGGTACAGGATTTTATCTAGAGTCACTTCTAAAAGCAAGGCCGTATACTTTGGTGCCAATAGATTTGTCATTGAGAGAAAACATGGCTAATCTATCAAAAGAACAAATACAAGAATCACTACAGCGTGAGTTTGTTCCTGAAGATTTTAAGATTGATTATTCTTCGCGTAAGCGTATGATACGTGCGTATGAAATACTTCAATGGCTAAAATGTAATCCTAAAGTAGAATTGACTCCTCAGCCATTATATAAAGCATATATAGTAGGAATTAATCCAGATGTTGAACTTCGACGTAGTCGTATTTCTAAACGTCTATATGCGCGACTAAAAGAAGGTATGATCGATGAGGTTAAAGATTTACTTGCGTCAGGTGTTAGCTATACTGATTTGGAATACTATGGATTAGAATATAAATATATTTCATACTTACTAAAAGGTGAAATGGATTTGCCTCAAATGACTCAAAAGCTTGAAACGGAAATTCATCGCTATGCCAAGCGTCAAATGACATTTTTTAGAAAGATGGAAAGGGATGGCATGGAAATTCATTGGATATAGTTGACTAGAACACATATTTAATAGGACTTTTGAAAGCTTTTTAGATAGTAAGTATGACAAGATAATTCCTCATCAATGCATTGTAATAGTGCGTATATATTGAACATTTTTTGTATTTATATTAATTAATATTTACGAGTATGGCTTTATGTTTGTGTAAGTTAAATTTAAAACAACTATGGCTTACAAGTATCAAAAATTAGACAAGAATAATGCGGCTGTATTATTGGTCTCACAGTCAAGCAGGTTTATCTTCGTTAGTTAGAAATATTGAACCAGACAAATTTAAAAACAACGTATTGGCAGTATCTGAATTAGCTAAATACTTCAATTTGCCAACTATTCTTACTACCTCTTTTGAGGATGGTCCGAATGGTCCACTGTGGCAAGAGATTAAGGAATTGCATCCCGATGTACCTTATATTGGCCGTCCAGGACAAATAAATGCATGGGATAATGAAGAGTTTGTCAAGGCTGTAAAAGCAACAGGTAAAAAGTAATTATTCATCGCTGGAATTGTAACGGAGGTGTGTGTGTTGAATTTCCAATATTATCAGCTCTCGAAGAAGAATTTGAAGTATTCATAATAACTGATGCTTCGGGTACATTCAATCAAATTACGAGAGATGCTGCTTGGAATAGAATGTCTAATGCGGGAGCGAATTTGATGAGTTGGTTTAATATAGCTTGTGAATTACATCGCGACTGGAGAAATGATGTCGAAGGTTTAGGTACATTATTTGCGAAATATATTCCGGATTATAATAACTTGATACAGTTATTTCACATTAGCATCAAAAAAGTAAATTCTGCATAACGAATTCATGATAATTTAAGGATAGCCTGTACAAATTGTCTACAGGCTATTTTAAAAAAAATGATGATTTAATCCTCGCATTTTATGAGCCTAACCAATAAATTTCTATATATAGAAATTTCTCTACACTTCTCCTATATATCTTATTTTTTGTAATGAATCTGCAGATCATATCAATATAATTAAGGATTAGTCTGCGATAAAAAGTTCTATTATTAAAACTTAATTAGCGTAATTGATGTTTATTGAGTAAATCCTGATTTATATAATTGAAGTATTTGCATGTGTGATTAATTGTAGCAGTCATTCTTAAATCACCAACATCAATAGTATTTATATATTTTATAAAGCATTATAAAATCTTACAAAAGAGTAATCTGATAAAAAAATGGGGAGTTCGTATGTTTTTATCTCATGTATGAGGAAACTGAAGTATCTATTAATAGAAATTGTAAATTAAAAAGAGTAATTGCAACCATGGGTTTATTTGATAGTTTTCAACTTAACGATGTTGAATTAAAAAATCGTATTGTGATGGCGCCTATGACTAGAAGTAGGGCTAATAATGACGAATCGTTAGCGACTGAATTGATGGCGGAATATTATGCTCAACGTGCTAGTGCGGGATTATTAATTACGGAAGGTGTCTTTATTAATGAAATGGCTGTTGGTTATATAAATGTTCCACGAATTCAAACCGTTGAACAAAGGGATTCGTGGCGTCAAGTAGCTAATAAAGTTCATGCCGCATACGGGAAAATATTCATGCAGATTTGGCACGTAGGAGCTTCATCGCATCCAGATTTATTAGGAGGAAATTTACCTTTATCTCCTTCAGGAATTAATCCCAATATTAAAGTGTACACTCATGACGGCTTCGTGGATACTGTAACACCTAAAATAATGTCATTATCGGAAATACATAGTACCATTAAAGATTTTGGAATTGCAGCTAAGAATGCCATCGATGCAGGTATGGATGGTATAGAAATTCATGCCGCTAATGGATATTTGATTAATCAATTCTTTCAAAAAAGTACTAATAATAGAACCGATTATTATGGTGGAAGTATTGAAAATAGAGCAAGATTATTATTCGATATACTTGATGAGATAATAAATATTATTCCAATTGATAGGGTTGGTATTAGATTTTCTCCTCGATTAGATGATCTAGGTGTAAAGTATGATGATGAAACTGAAGATCTGTATAGGTACATTACACAAAGAATTGAGAATGACTATAAAGTAGCCTATTTGCATTTTAATGGCATCATCAGTACCAAGATTAAAACAGAACCTGAGCAAGTAATAGATATTGCAAAATGTATGCGAGAAGATTATAGTGGGACGTTGATGATTAATACAGGTCTTACAAAAGAAATTTCTGAACAACTATTAAATGATGGTTATGCAGATCTATTTTCTTTTGGAATACCGTTCATCGCTAACCCAACTTTCGTAGAAAAGTTAAAAAATGATGAAAGCTTAACACCCCCAAAACCAGATTATTTCTATACAGGTGGTGCATTAGGTTATACAGATTATTCATAAATTAAATATAGATAGTATGGTAAGTTAAAAATCAGAGATCAAAAGAAGGTCATTGATTTATTCTAGAAAATTCAGCTTTAACTGTCGTTGATTATACACTAGTTCAAGGTAATTCCATTGAATTAATGAATAAGTATTGCTTTTAATTCATATTTCAGGAAAAGCTATAGCTGCTAAATTATTTAATGTTAATATCGTTTTTATGCTGTAAATGTAGAAATCGCATATAATCGAGAAACGGTTTCTTAGGAAAGACAAACTTTGGTGTGTATCCTGTCAAACGATATGCATAGTATTAATATATTAGATAGGAAGTTCAATGAATAAAAAAAGCGACTCTTTCGAAGTCGCTTTTTTTCGTAGCCCGTAGGGGAATCGAACCCCTGTTTCCAGAATGAAAATCTGGCGTCCTAACCCCTAGACGAACGGGCCAATTGCTTTTGGTGATGCAAATATAGGAACTATATTCACATACTTCAAAATAAATTTAAAAATATTTTTAAAATAATTTATAACGCACTCATATACAGAGCATAAAACTGAAATTAGGATCGCGTGTGTATAAATGAAGACGAAGTAATGAAGAAAATATTTGAGATAAAATTACAATTAGTAAATCATGCTAAATAAAAAAAGCGACTCTTTCGAAGTCGCTTTTTTTCGTAGCCCGTAGGGGAATCGAACCCCTGTTTCCAGAATGAAAATCTGGCGTCCTAACCCCTAGACGAACGGGCCAATTGCTTTTGGTGATGCAAATATCGGAACTCTATTTTAATAATCCAAAAATATTTTCAGAAAAATTATTTCAGTAGGATCATTTGTATGTTAGAGGATGATATCTATTTGTTATTAAATAAAAAAAGCGACTCTTTCGATGTCGCTTTTTCGTAGCCCGTAGGGGAATCGAACCCCTGTTTCCAGAATGAAAATCTGGCGTCCTAACCCCTAGACGAACGGGCCTTTGCTTTCAATGATACAAATATAAGAGCAATCTAAATACGGTACAACTATTTTTGACGCTTATATATTTAAGCCGTTGAAAGCTAATTAAATAATTTTTATATTAAGTCGAATCCGATATCTGTACGGAAATATTTTCCTTCATAGAATACACGACCTGCATCAGCTGTAGCTTGTTGTAATGCTGTAAATAAATCATCTTGTAGAGTAGTGATTGCTATTACACGACCTCCAGCAGTCACGACTTGACCGTCTTGCTCTTTGGTTCCTGCATGGAACACGATAGATTCTTTTACGTTCTCTATATTAGAAATAGCTTTACCTGATTCGTAGTCGCCTGGGTATCCACCAGATACTAACATCACGGTAACAGCAGTCTTAGGACTTACCGTATACGATCTATTTGCTAGATCGCCTTTAGCTACACCCTCTAATAGATCCACTAAATCAGATTCAATACGTGGTAATACGGATTCAGTTTCCGGATCTCCCATACGTACATTGTACTCGATTACGAATGGTTCACCATCTACATTCATCAATCCGATGAAGATGAATCCTTTATATGGAATATTGTCTTTCTTAAGTCCATCTACAGTAGGTTTGATAATACGCTCTTCAACTTTAGATAAGAAAGTATCGTCTGCAAATGGGACAGGAGAGATTGATCCCATACCACCTGTGTTTAATCCTGTATCACCTTCGCCAATACGTTTATAATCTTTTGCTGATGGTAGTACTTTGTAAGACTCACCATCTGTCAATACGAATACAGATAATTCTATACCTTTTAAAAACTCTTCTATAACAACCACACTACTCGCTGCGCCAAATTTAGCATCAGCAATCATCGCTGTTAATTCGGCTTTTGCATCTTCAAGCGTTTCACAGATTAATACTCCTTTACCAGCAGCTAATCCATCAGCTTTAAGAACAATAGGTAATTTTTGTGTTTCTAAATACGCTAAACCTTCTGCCAAATTAGCTTGATTGAATGATTTGTAAGCGGCTGTAGGAATATTGTGTCTAAACATGAATTCTTTAGAAAAATCCTTAGATCCTTCTAGTTGTGCACCAACTTGTTGCGGTCCTATAATCGCAATATGTTGAATGTCTTCACGGGATAAGAAGTAGTCATGTATACCTTTTACTAAAGGCTCTTCAGGTCCTACGACTATCATTTCAATTTTATTTTCTAATGCAAATGAAGCAATACCTTCAAAATCCGTAACTTTTAAGTTTACATTTTGTCCGTATTGTCCTGTGCCTGCATTTCCAGGTGCAATAAATAAGTTAGTTAGTTTAGGGCTTTGTGCTATTTTATAAGCAAAGGCAGATTCGCGTCCACCTGATCCAACGATTAAGATGTTCATATTACAAATATACAATAGTCCATTCGCAATCATAAATTTTTAAGGATATAAGCTAATATTCCCATCATAAATTTTTATCTTTTTGAAGATTTATAAAACCTTGATTATGAGCTGGAGAGTGATTTTCGTCTGTAATGTCTTGTTGTGTTTGTTCAAAACTGTGCAATCACAGGATATAAATAGTGTTTTTGAAAGAATTGAGCACAATCAAATACATCACATTCAAGAAAAATTGTATTTGCATTTAGATAAAAACGCTTATACGGCAGGTGAGCATATTTGGTTCAAAGCTTACAATACTATAGGTATACACAATCTGAATTCGAACTGGAGTAAAACTGCTTATGTGGAGCTGATTGATTCGCATGAAAAACGTATTGATTCATTAATCATCCCTCTCATAATGGGTTTTGGAATCGGAGACTTTAAGCTTACCGATACGATTACAGAAGGATCGTATAGAATAAGGGCTTACACGAATTATATGCGCAATTTTGACGACGATTATTTCTATGATCGTACGATCCATATTGCAAATGGTCGCTCCGATAAGATCTTGTCCACGATCGAACTTCAATCATCTCAAAAAGATTTAATTTACAATATTAATTTCAAAACATTAGTCCATACATCTCTTCAGAAAAAAAGAGGCAGATATGATATCCTATTCAAAGGTAAATCTATAAAATCAAGAACGCTAGTAACAGACGAAAATGGGAATGTGTCCATACAAATTGATCCTAAATATGAAGGAGCAGAACTGATTATCAAATTAGAAGCGGAAGATGGAAAGCTTGTCAAAAAGCAATATAAATTGCTTGGGGCGAATAGGCAACCTAGTGTTCAAGTATTTCCGGACGGAGGGACTTTGTTGGCCAATAAAGTAAACTATATTGGCGCTAAGTCTATTAATTATAAAGGTTTAGGAGTCAAATCAAAATTGGTTTTCATACAAGCTGGAGATACTTCTGCTGTATTGGAGACGAATGAATTGGGGATGGGCGGAACTTTTGTGTATATCGATGGTAATAAAGACTTGGAAATAAGAGCAGAGTTCGATGATCATACAGCGATCTCTGTAGATGTTCCTAAGGCACAGCAATCTGGTTATACCATTGCAGTTAATAGTCATAATGAAAATAAAATTTTTGCACAAGTAACTGTTTCGGATGATTTGATTAATAACCAAGATATTTATCTTGTTGTGCATCATTTGGGAGAGCCATTCTTTGTCGGGAAGCTAAAAGTTAATAAGGATCAACTTCTGTTTAGTGTAGACAAAAGTAAGTTGCCTATAGGCATCACGACTTTTTCAATTCTAGACGAAAAATGGATGCCTATTATTGAACGACCAGTATTCTCTTATAGATCAGAAATATTGATGAAAAATAAAGTCTCGCTCGACAAATCAACCTACAAAAATAGAGAGAAAGTAACCGTGTCGATAGAGCTTGGTGACGAGAATGATTCAATACGCATAGGATCCTTATCTGCATCGGTTATAGAGCAAAAATTATGGTTAGATAAGGATCGCTTAGCGAGTAATATCTGGTCTACATTGTGGATGCAGGCTGATTTGCGGGGGTATATTGAATCACCAGGATATTATTTTCAGAATGACCAAATTAAATATCAAGAGATTGATCACGTATTGTTGACTCAATGTTGGCGAAAATTGGATTGGGTTACTCTTGATAGTCCTGCCACAACAACTCATCCTGTAGAGAAAGGACAGAAGATTGCAGGTCATATAAAGAAAATTGGTCGTCAAAAAGCAGAGCCATTTGCGAAAGTCAATCTATTGTCCACACGCAATTTTATGGATTATTTAGATACCGTAGCGAATGAAGAAGGCTATTTCGCATTCGATAATATTACATTTCCGGATAGCGTGAAATTCTTAATATCAGCAAGGGATGCAATAAAAGGTAAGAATAATGTAGATATCGTCATGCAGCCACAGAATTGGGCTATAATATCAAGTAACAAGAATAAAGCTGATGAATTGAGTGCTGTCAACTTGCAGTACAAAGATCAAATAGAAAGAAATAACACTTACTTTAATGCTTTAGAAAATATTGGATTAATGGACAAGTCTATTGCCATTGAAGAGGTAATCGTAAGAGGTAGTACTCGAAAGAAAGCAGCTGAAAATTCTAGTAATTTGAATGGATCCGGTAACGCTGATCAAATATTGACAGTAGATGACTTGATGAGCTGCCCAACCTTAGAACAGTGTCTTCAGGGACGATTAGTAGGTGTAATATGGCAAAATGGAGTACCAATTAATACTCGAAGTCAGCTCGCTATGCAGATAGTATTGGACGGGATGTATATCGATGCGGATATGATATCGTCAATCAATGTATTTGATATTGAAAGTATTGAAGTGCTTCGTAATATTAATTATACCAGTATTTACGGATCCTATGGTGCGAATGGCTTAATTATTATAACAAGTAATTCAGGTGCAGCTTCCTATAACTATACGCCGAAGGGAATACTGACTTACCAACCAAAAGGGCTACATTTGAATAGGACATTTTATAAACCAATATATGAAGTAGAAAGTAGTCAAACATTACAGAATGATTGGCGATCGACAATACATTGGGAACCTAATATAATTACGGATGAGGAAGGTAGAGCTACATTTGATTTCTTTACAAGTGATGCTAAAGGAACATATATTTTAATAATTGAAGGTATAACATTAGATGGAAGGCTACTTCGTAAGGAAGTGGAAATAAATGTAGAGTAACATAAGGAAATAATAACTGTATGCAACATATTCGTATTACAATTGAAGATCATTATATGCATATCATGCTCGATCGAGGTAAAACAAATGCCTTAGATCTAGCTATAATCAACGAGCTTATAGAAGCTCTGGATCAGGCCCTACAAAATCCTGCTATAGAAGGAATCATTATTAGTGGGAAACAAGATTTTTTTTCATCAGGTCAGGATTTGTTCACCTTATACCAATATGATGAATTGGAGATGGAGCAATATTGGAGTCGCTATATCTATCTGATTCAGAAGTTGACTGCTTTCCCAAAGCCATCCGTTGCAGCTATTACTGGACACTGTCCATCTGCCGGGTGTCTATTGGCTATATGCTGCGATTATAGAATAATGACCGAAGGGAATTATGTCATTGGGCTTAATGATGTAGCAATTGGTATGATAGTGCCAGAAAGTATATTCCGATTATATGCCTTTTGGTTAGGAGAAGCTAAGGCTTATCAAAGTATCATGAAGGGAATATTGTATAATCCATCTGAAGCGTTGAATATAGGTTTAGTAGATGAAGTAGTACCTTTTAGTCGTATACAATCAGCTGCTGTCAAAAAACTAAAAAGCCTAACACAATTTGATCAAATGGTATGGAGGAAATCTAAAATTAATCTTAAAAAATCGTTGCTATTGGCGTTAGATAAAAGCAGTGAAGATGATATTGCTGAAGCTTTAATTCAGTGGTGGAGACCTTCTACTAGATCTAATCTTAAAACGATCATAGATAGTATGGTTTCTAAATCATAAAAAATAGAATGCTTTCAACGGTATTCCATTCGTAATGGTATGATAAATGCTTTCAATTAAATTGAATAATTTGTTAGATCAATTTTATATTCGCTTTACAAAGGTATATGCTACCTTTTAACTATAAGATGGGGCTTACAATATGATCGACACATTAAATATATATTTTAAATAAAATCCATATGTATAGATATATATACACATTTCTGGTTATTTCTTTAATCTTATCGGCTTGTACAAACAATGATTCGAACAAATCACAAACGCAAGATTCTGTGGTTACGAATAGCGTATCTAACTCTATAGATGTCGAAAATGATTTGACAAATGTAATTACTCGTTTTGTACGCGCTTACATTTCACAAGATAATGATAAGGCTAATAAACTAATACATCCAGACCTAGGGTTTACGGTGATATATCGTCCTGGAGTAGCTGATGCATTCGTACGAGTAGATAGTATTGATTTCCGAAATCCCATACCCGATTATTATGCGTATCCTGAGATAACGAATGATTTTTCACTTACGTATGCTACTTTACCAACATTTGATTGTGGCACAGAGAAATGGTCAAAACTTGGATTTTATTGTGATACAACGATTCATCCATTACAATTATCTAATATCATAGCTTTCGACAATGCGTACAATGAGGAGAAAATTTCAGAAGATGAATTGTTAAAAATTGAGCAATACGAACAGAATAGCTTTCGCGTAATATTGACTTCGGAAACACCATTAATTTTCCATGTACAACGATATAGAGGAGCTTGGTATGTCACTATATTGGATAGGTCTTATGCAACTTGTGACGCTTAAAGAAATTATAGCTAAAGGAAAAACATCACTATATTTACACTTCCAAATTAATTTATATGATATTAGATAATCAGACTCAATCGCGTATTCAACAATGGCTATCTGCAGAATACGATAGTGAGACAGTCAATAAAGTAAAGCAATTGGTTGATGACAACGAGGAGACGGAATTACTGGATTCATTTTATAAAGAATTAGAATTCGGAACAGGAGGTTTGCGTGGCATCATGGGAGTGGGATCTAATCGCATGAATAAATATACCATCGGTAAGGCTACACAGGGATTAGCTAATTATTTAAAAAAACAGTTTCCAGATCAACAGATAAAAGTAGCTGTATCATACGATAGTCGTAATAATTCGCAAGCATTCGGTAATCTAGTGGCTGATGTGTTTTCTGCGAATGATATACACGTGTTTTTATTTGAAGAATTGCGCCCTACGCCAGTGTTATCTTATGCTGTAAGACATTATGCATGTCAAGGTGGTGTTATGCTTACTGCATCGCACAACCCAAAGGAATATAATGGCTATAAGGCATATTGGAATGATGGAGGCCAGTTGGTCGCTCCACATGATAAAAATGTAATCACTGAGGTCAACGCTATTCAGTCGGTCAATGAAATTAAATTTGAACGTATAGCGTCGAATATTACGATAGTAGGTCAATCATTTGATGATCTTTATATACAAGCAAATAAGAGTTTGAGTATCAATCCTGCTGCGGTCGAAGCGCAGAAAGATTTGAAAATCGTGTATTCACCGATACACGGCACAGGTATTACTATTGTTCCTCAAATGCTTGCGGCATGGGGATTTGAAAATGTTACTGTAGTAAGTGAACAGGCTCAGCCTGACGGCAATTTCCCTACCGTGGTGTACCCTAATCCTGAGGAAGAAGAAGCAATGTCTATTGCGAAACAGAAGGGACAAGAATTAGATGCAGATCTGGTAATGGCTACTGATCCAGATGCAGATCGTGTTGGTCTAGCAGTCAAAAATCATAAGGGCGAGTTCCAATTATTAAATGGTAACCAAATAGGTAGTTTATTAACGTACTATGTATTGTCTTGTAAGCAAGATAAAGGTGAGTTAAGAGACAACGATTATATCGTAAAAACGATTGTGACATCTAATCTGATTTCTGATATCGGCTCTAGTTTCGATGTGAAATTCTATGAGACATTAACCGGATTCAAATTTATTGGTGAGGTTATCACACGCTTTCTAGGTAAAGAAAACTATTTAGTGGGTGGTGAAGAGAGTTATGGGTATTTGGTTGGTGATTTAGTACGTGATAAAGATGCGGTCAACTCGTGTGCATTTATTGCGGAGATGACAGCATACTTCAAGAGTCAAGGAAAGTCACTTTTCGATGTCTTAATAGAGCTATATGTGAAATATGGTTTCTATCAAGAGAAACTTATCTCGCTAACGAAGAAAGGTAAAGCAGGTGCGGATGAGATAAAGAAAATGATGGAAGACCTACGTGCTAATCCTCCTGCAGTACTCGGTAGAGTTGAAGTAAAAGAAATTCGTGATTATCAACAAAAAGTAGCATATAATTTACTTACTAATACAAAAACTGATATCGATCTTCCTGCATCTGATGTTCTACAATTCATCACGGTAGATGGAGATGTTATTTCAGCTCGTCCTTCTGGTACTGAACCGAAAATTAAGTTCTACTGTTCAGTTAAAGAAACATTATTAGATGCTTCAAATTACGATAGTGTGGCTAAGAAGCTAGAAGAAAAAGTTGAAAATATAATGGCTGATATCGTTAAAGCATAACAATATGCAGAAGTGGAAAGTGCTAGAGTCAACCTATTTGGTGCAACGTCCATGGGCTACACTACGTGTTGATAAACTGGAAATGCCTAATGGGCATATTAAAGATGAATATTATGTCCTTGAGTATCCGACTTGGGTGAATATGATTGGATTGACAAAAGACGATAAAATATTATTTGTCAGACAATATAGACATGGTGCTGGTAAAGTATTATTAGAATTGCCAGCTGGTGTAGTAGAACAAGGAGAGGATCCAAAGGATGGGGCTATCCGTGAGATGCTAGAGGAGACAGGCTACGCTTTCGACAATATCGAATATATCTGTGAGCTCTATGCAAATCCAGCCACTTCGGGTAATGTAACCTATACTTATCTAATGACAGGTGGTGAGAAAGTTCAAGAACAACAGCTTGATGCTAGTGAAGATATTGAAGTGGTAGCGCTTAGTATCGAAGAGGCAAAGGGCTTGTTGTACAACAATAAAATTGGACAATCGCTACATGCATCAGCATTATTCTATACATTCAAAAAAATAGGTTTACTTTAAGTAAACCTATTTTTATAACAGTCAAAAGACTATTTCTCAAAATTTTGCAGCTAATTTTTTATAACTTTGTCGCATGGCTAGAGAGATATTCGAAACAAAACGTAAGGCTTTAAAAATTAACCTTGACCAGACTATTTATGGAACATTTGCAGAAATTGGTGCCGGTCAAGAAGTAGCTCGCAATTTCTTCGAAGCGGGTGCAGCCTCAGGTACTATTGCTAAAACTATCTCAGCTTATGATATGGCTTTTAGTGATGCGATCTACGGTGTAGAAGAGTCAGGTAGATATGTAAGTCGTACAAGACTTACAAAAATGTTAGATCATGAGTTCAATCTATTGACCAAAAGATTGCATACCGAAAAATACGATAATAAGAAGTTTTTTGCTTTTGCCGATACCGTTACTACATTAAATTTCACGAAGACAAATGATCCTCACGGATGGTTGGGTATTCGTTTTCAAGATGAAGTTGACGGACCTGTCAACGAGATTGTTATTCATGTTCGTTTATTAGATTCAGACACTCGTCTTCAATCAAAAGTATTGGGCATATTAGGTGTAAATCTAGTTTTTGCGGCTTATTATTATTCTCAAGATCCGCAAGTCATGATTGAATCTTTGGTAGATAATCTTTCTATAGGTTCAGTAGAGATCGATCTAGTCAAAGTTTCGGGGCCTGTATTTGTGAATGCAAATGAGCGCTTATTAAATCTTTATTTGATAGCTAAAGGATTTGCTAATGCTGCTATTTTCAAACCAGATGGCAAAGCAGCGCAAATTAAGGATTATTTATACAAGAAGGACATTATTGTTCTTCGAACAAAATATCGTCAAAAATCTCTTCCCAACTTTGATTTATTCAATCTTGCAGTCGATCAATTCAGAAAGAACACGGGTGCAAAACCAGAGAATGTAATGGTGTTGATTGAAGTCTTGATGGGTAATGTATTAGATGAAGATTCAAATATTACCAATGAGGATTTACAGTATTTTGCTGATAGGGCAGAAGAACTATGTTCTACAGGAAACAACATCATTGTTTCGAATTTTAGACGTAATAATCACTTAGCCGAATTCTTTAAAAATTTCAAGCCGAGAAATGTTGGTATCGCTACAAACGTATCTAACTTGAGAAATATCTTTAATTCGGATAATTATAATAAGGAGAGCTATACAGATGAGCTATTAGCTTATATTTCAGGTATGTTTAGCAAGAACGTGAAATTGTACGCTTATCCTTACTTGAATAAAAAACAAAATAAAATCGTAACAACAAAGAACTTGAAAGTGTCTGAAGAGGCGAAGTTCTTGTATGATTTCTTGATTCAAAATCAATATATCATCGACATTGAAAATTACGATGAGAAATATGTAAAAACTGTCTAGGTAGTTTTTGAAATAATATTGGATCCCAAGGTGATAAATCTTGGGATTTTTGTTTGTCAAATAATCGCTATAATGATTTACATTCCACGGTTAATTGAAAATTTAACTGTAAATTGTGATTCTAAAATACCTGTAGATTTTTTATTGTATACTATTCTATTAAATGAAAGCAACATACATAGATTATAAGGATACCAATAGTTTTTCGAAGACTTTAATCGCTTATTTAGAGGCTGATGAAGGCTTGAAAGAATTTTACGGCAATGAGCCTACTTATGAAGGATTTGCTAAACAGATAGCCTTAAAATCTAATTTTAAGCATAGAGGTGTTTTAGTAGATGTGTTGCGTGAGCAGTACGCCGATTTATTAGCAGATGCACCTCATGTTGCTAATAATATTGAGTTATTAGCCGAAGAGCATACTTTTACGGTGACTACAGGTCATCAGTTAAATATTTTTACAGGTCCATTATATTTTATTTTTAAGATTGTATGTGCGATTCGTTTAAGCGAAGATCTAAAGAAGCAATTTCCTGATAAATCCTTTGTTCCTGTCTATTGGATGGCCACAGAGGATCATGATTTTGAAGAAATAAACCATACGTATGTGTATGGTAAAAAGATAGCATGGGATGTGCCTGGTATATCCGGTACAGGTAAGATGGACACGAGT
>JAZQRD010000189.1:0-40121 GCA_045629405.1 Sphingobacterium sp.
TCTTTATTGTTTTTGGTCAATCGGAGATTCCAGAATATGGGACAGGTGGCATTGTGGTAAATTATGGAACCTCAGAAGAGGGGATGGGGGATGACTATATGAGTATTGAGGAACCTTCAGTAGATGAAAATGCTAATGAAGTACCTCCAGATTGTGTAGTTCCTACCGAAGTTCCTACACCTACACCTACACAGCAAGTTGCGGACAAAGCTGTGGCAACTCAAGATCTGGAAGATGCTCCTGCTGTTGTTAAAGCTGAAAAGCCAGTGAAAGCAGTGGCAGCAGAGACGACTAAAGAAGTGAAAAATAGTACGCCAGCTGTCAATACCAATGCACTATATAAAGGCAAGAAGAATGATGGCAAAGGTAAAGGAGATGGTACAGGAAATGCACCAGGAAATCAAGGTTCTGCATTAGGTGATCCATTAGCTTCTAATTATGGAGAAGGTGGTTCTGGAAATGGTAATACGCCTTTGTCACTTTCTAGTAGACATTGGGCTGTTAGACCAAATATAAGTGATAATGGCCAAAAAGCAGGCGTTGTAGTTTGTTTACTAACTGTAGATAAAAATGGGAACGTTATAAATGTAGTTCCTGGACAAAAAGGTTCTACATTCAGAGATGCACAAATAGAAAGTATGTTGGAAAGAGAACTTCGCAAAGGTAAGTTTAATACTATTGAAAATGCTCCTGATCGACGTACTGTTTTGATCCATATAGATTTCAAATTAAGATAAGATTTAATTATATGAATACTTATGCAGAGGTAATCGATTATCTATATAGTCGATTACCTATGTTTACAAGAGATGGTGCAAGTGCTTACAAAAAAGACTTGGATCGTACTATAGCTCTATGTGCCGCGCTTGGTAATCCTCAACATAAATTCAAAACTATTCATGTAGCTGGGACAAATGGGAAAGGTTCATCTTCTCATATGCTTGCAGCCATATTAGCATCAGCAGGGTACAAGACTGGTCTTTATACTTCTCCACATTTGGTAGACTTCCGAGAGCGAATTCGAATCAATGGTAAGCAGGTTTCAGAATCATTTGTAATACAATATGTAAATGAACAAAAGGAGCTAATAGAAGATATTAAACCATCTTTTTTTGAAGCGACAGTAGCTTTGGCATTTGATTATTTCGCAAAAGAGGAAGTAGATTTTGCTATTATAGAAGTGGGACTTGGAGGACGACTCGATAGCACTAATGTAATTAGTCCAGAAGTTTGTTTGATTACAAATATCGGAATGGATCATATGAATTTATTGGGCGATACGATTCAACAAATTGCTACAGAAAAGGCAGGAATTATTAAATCTAATACGCCAGTAATCATTTCAGAATATACAGATGAAACAAAGCCCATCTTCTTGAAAAAAGCTCTAGAAGAAAATGCGCCGATCATTTTCGCTTCCGATGAAATTAGAGCTACTCGCGAGTACAAAGACCAACTGCACCAGCGTATAGCCGTAACATACGAAAATCAAACTATGATTTATGAGCTTGATCTTCGTGGTACTTATCAGGTGAAAAATATTGTTGGTGTGCTAGCTGTCGTTCAAGAATTGCGTCATCAAGGTTTGAAAATATTGGATGAACATATCCAATCTGCACTAGCTAATGTACAATGTCTTACAGGATTTCAAGGGCGTTGGCAAACACTTTCTCTTGATCCAATGATGATATGTGATACCGGACATAATGAAGACGGAATCAAGGAAGTGATTAAGAATTTAGAAGAAGTAGATTACAAACAACTTCATGTAGTCATAGGAGCAATGAAAGATAAAGATCTAGATCATATGTTACCTTATCTGCCTACGGATGCCTACTATTATTTTTCAAACCCTGATATGCCACGTGCTATGCCTGCTAGTGAGTTAGCAGAAAAGGCGGATGCATATGGATTAATAGGAGATGTATGTGGCTCTGTCATGCAAGCATTAGCTGCAGCTAAGGAAGCTTACGAAGAAGGTGATTTGATTTTTATCGGTGGGTCCAATTTTGTAGTGGCTGAAGTTTTACAGTACAATTAAAATATCACTTAAAAAAAGGAAGGCTTTATCAACTGATAAAGCCTTCCTTTTTTTAAGACATTTCTAATTTTAAAAATCTACCTGTTTCTGAATTTTTAACCTTTATAAGGTCTTCAGGTACACCGGCAAATAAAAGTTTTCCGCCTTCTCGACCACCTTCAGGACCCATATCGATAACCCAATCAGCTGTTTTGATAACGTCCAAGTTGTGTTCGATAATTAATACCGAATTACCACGATCAACTAGTCTGTTTATAACACCCAATAATACATTTACATCTTCAAAATGTAAACCTGTAGTCGGTTCGTCTAAGATATAGAATGTTTTCCCTGTATCTTTTTTAGAAAGTTCTGTCGCTAGCTTTACTCGCTGAGCTTCGCCTCCTGATAAAGTTGTGGATGACTGTCCTAAGGTGATATAACCTAAGCCAACATCTTTCAATGTTTTGATTTTTCTATATATAGAAGGTATGTGTTCAAAGAAATCAACAGCTTCACTTATGCTCATGTTCAGTACATCAGCTATAGATTTTCCTTTGTAACGTACTTCTAATGTCTCTCTATTGTAGCGTTTGCCATGGCATGCTTCACATGGTACTTGTACATCCGGTAAAAAGTTCATTTCTATAATCTTCATACCAGCTCCTTGGCAAGTCTCACAACGGCCACCTTTTACATTAAATGAGAATTGCCCTGGCTTGTACCCTCTGATTTTAGCTTCTGGTAATTGTACATATAATGTTCTAATATCCGAGAATACACCAGTATATGTTGATGGATTAGATCGTGGTGTACGACCAATTGGACTTTGATCTATTTCAATTACTTTATCAATATGCTCAAGGCCTTCAATGCTTTTATAAGGCATTGGTGTTCCCTTCGCTCTAAAGAAATGCTTATTTAATATTGGATACAAGGTGCCTGTAATTAAACTCGATTTCCCAGAACCTGAAACGCCAGTCACCAATATTAATTTACCAAGTGGAAAATCTACAGATACATTCTTCAGGTTGTTGCCTGTTGCCCCTTTTAAAGAGAGCACATGTCCATTTCCTTGTCTACGTTCCGCTGGGATTGCTACTTCTTTTTTTCCATTAAGATATGCTGCTGTTAAAGAATTAGCTTTTAGTATTTCTTGTGGTTTGCCTTGCGCTACAACTTCGCCACCATGCAAGCCTGCTGCAGGCCCCATGTCGATGACGTAATCCGCTTCTAGAATCATATCTTTATCATGTTCAACGACTAAGACTGAATTGCCAATATCGCGCAAATTTTTCAAAGACTTTATGAGACGCTCATTATCGCGTTGATGAAGACCAATACTTGGTTCATCCAATATATATAATACATTTACCAATTGAGAACCAATCTGTGTAGCTAGACGTATACGTTGTGCCTCTCCACCAGATAATGTCTTAGATGATCGATCTAATGTCAAATAATTTAAGCCCACATCTAGTAAAAAACCTATACGTGTTCTAATTTCCTTTAGGATTTCAGTAGCTATTGTACGCTGACGTTCATCCAATTTTTCGTCAATATTTTCGAGCCAACTAGCTAGCACAGATAGATCCATTGCAGCTAGTTCTGCGATGTTTTTATCCGCTATTTTGAAATGTAAAGATTCTTTTCGAAGTCTAGCACCTTGACAAGTAGGACAACATATTTGTGTTCTGAAATCATCTAATGCTGGTATATCGTCTGAATTTTTACCTGTATTCTCTTCGAGCATTTTGAAAATACCCGAGAAAGTAACTTTGTATTCACGAGCACCATAGGACCCGTAGGATACAGTCAAATGTATGGGTTCGTCTGCACCGTATAGTAGAAGATCAATTTGCTCTTCTGTAAGCTTGTTTACAGGTGTCGATAGAGAGAACTCAAATTTCTTTGCAACAGCTTTTAATAAGGCTAGATTCCATGATTCTTTCAAGGGGCCAAGAGGAATGATTGCACCTTTCTGAATAGATAAACTGCGATCTGGAATCACTATATTCTTATCGATTTCAAAAATATATCCAAGTCCATCGCATGTTTGACAAGCTCCATATGGAGAGTTAAATGAGAAGGAATTGGGTTGCGGTTCGTCGTAAGAAATCCCAGACTCGGCATCCATCAAATACTTACTGAAAAACTGTTCTTGTGTATTATCGCGGTTGACAATTTTGATAATACCTTTGGCAGCTTTCATCGCTTGCATGATAGATGTGTATAGGCGTTTTCGGTCATCTTCAGTAGCAACAAGACGGTCGACTACAATCTCAATATCATGAATCTTGTAACGATCTACTTGCATTTTCGGTGCTATATCTAATATCTCTCCATCAACACGAACTTTAGAATAGCCTTGTTTTCTGATTTGCTCAAATAATTCACGGTAGTGACCTTTACGCCCTTTGACCACGGGAGCAAGTATGTTTATGCCTTGGTCTTTAAAATCTACTAAAATACGGTCGAGAATTTGTTCCTCAGACATTCGTTGCATCTTTTTACCACTTATGTAAGAGTAAGCATCACCTGCTCTAGCATATAGTAAGCGTAGAAAATCATAAATTTCTGTAATTGTACCGACTGTAGAGCGTGGATTCTTACTTGTGGTTTTCTGTTCGATAGAGATAACAGGACTCAATCCAGAAATTTTGTCCACATCAGGTCGTTCCAAACCACCTAAAAACTGTCTGCTGTAGGCAGAAAAAGTTTCCATGTAGCGACGTTGACCTTCTGCATATATCGTGTCAAAAGCCAATGAAGATTTACCAGATCCACTTAGACCAGTAATCACTACTAATTCATTTCTTGGGAATGATATATCAATATTTTTAAGATTGTGTACACGGGCTCCGAATACTTCTACTTCATTTTGATCACCTAAGTCTATAGCTTTCGTTTTCGACATTATTTATGGAAATTTATGCAACTTGCAAAGTTACTGAATATTACTCGTTTTTTTTGTCAGCGTATTTTCTTAATTTCTTTTCAATCTTTCATAAGGTAATGATATATTTATATAATAACAGTCTATTGAACCTTAGTAACCAGTTTTAAAACCTTATGAATCGTAGAAGTTTTTTAGAGTATGTAAGTCTATCTGGTGTTAGTCTGGCTGCTAGTCCATTTATTCGTGTTGATACTAATGAAAAAGTAATCATCCATTCTGCATCTGATCATGTAGTCTACCATGCAGATGTTATTATTGCAGGCGGAGGTATGGGTGGTATTTCCGCAGCTTTGGCGGCACTGCGTAATGGTCATACTGTACTGATAACTGAAGAGACCGATTGGATAGGTGGACAGTTGACTTCACAAGGTGTCCCTCCTGATGAACATCAATGGATTGAGCATACAGGTTCTACCGCATTATATAGGGAATTCAGAAATCGTGTCCGTGATTATTACAAACGGAATTATCCATTAACTGAATCAGCTAAACAAATAGAGTTTTTGAATCCTGGTAATGGGGGAGTATCGCGTTTGTGTCATGAGCCAAAAGTGGCTCTGGCTGTTTTTAACGAAATGCTTGGACCCTATATCTCATCTGGTAAATTGCTGTTTTTAGTAAAACATAAACCTTATAAAGCTGCAGTAGAAGGAAATAAAGTAGAGTCTGTATCTTTTAAGAATTTAGTAAATGGCACATTTATTAATACGATAGGAAAATACTTTATTGACGCTACAGAACTAGGTGATCTATTACCACTAACCGGTACAGAATATATAACCGGTACTGAATCGAAAAGTCAATACAATGAGATTCATGCGCCTGATGTGGCAGATCCAGAAAACCATCAAGCGTTTACAGTTTGTTTTGCAATGGATTATATTCTGGGGGAAGATCATACTATACCCAAACCGAAAAATTATTCATATTGGTCTAGCTTAGTGCCAGATTTAAAACCAGCATGGTCTGGTCGATTGTTGAGCTTAAGTTATTCCGATCCAAAAACTTTGGTGCCTAAGGAACTGGGATTCCATCCGCAGAATGGTGACACAGTTGGGCGATATAATCTATGGACGTATAGAAGACTAATAGATCAGCAAAATTTTATTCATGGATTTTATAGAGGAGATATTACAATAGTCAATTGGCCTCAAAATGATTATATGTTTGGAAATTTGATTGATGTCTCTGAAGAAGAATTTAACTTGCATGTAGCGCGAGCTAAAGAATTAAGTCTATCACTGTTATATTGGCTACAGACGGAAGCTCCTCGCCCTGACGGTGGTAAAGGATGGAAAGGCTTACGGTTACGAAAAGATATCATGGGGACAGAAGACGGGCTTGCTAAGTATCCATATATCCGTGAATCTAGAAGAATTAAAGCTATATTTACTATCACAGAAGAACATGTTGGTAGAGAAAATAGAAAATTGACCGCTAAAGCTGGTGAGAATATAGAATTTGCAACTCCATTTTTTGACACAGTTGGATGCGGATATTATCATATCGACTTACATCCTAGCAATAGGGGCGTAAACTATATTGACTTTGATTCTTTACGTTTTCAAATCCCCCTAGGAGCATTACTTCCTGTTCGAATGCAAAATATTTTCCCGGCAAATAAAAATATTGGTACCACACATATTACAAACGGATGCTATCGTTTACATCCTGTAGAGTGGAGTATTGGTGAAGCGGTAGGTATGTTGATCTCCTTTGCAGCGCGTGAACAAGTTCCACCTCATCAAATTCGCAAGGATAGCGATAAGCTGCATAAGTTTCAACAGTTTTTAGTAGAACAAGGTATTGATATTGAATGGCCTAATAATTGATGATATTCAATCAAAACAAGTTTGAAGGTTCCAACTAATTTGATATAAAAATATTTTGAAGAAAATAGATGTAAATAAACAGGAAAGAGAAATCCTTCAAAGAGCGTTATCGCACTGGGTAGATAATAACATGTTGGATAACGATAAGGCAAGTGAACTTAAGTCAACGCTTGACGAACGAAGTTTTGAATGGAAAATTCTTGCTCGTTATGCATTTTGGGTTGCGCTAGTATCTATGATTCTTTCTGTTTTTTCATTATTTGCAGACGATTTCTTAACACGTTTTATCGAGCGTTTTTATGAAACACCTAATGTAGTCTTTTCTTTACTATTTGCTTTATTAGCAACAGGATTCTATGTCTTTGGACTTCGTAATAAGAATAAGTATCCCGATAGGAAATTATCGAATGAAACATTAATGCTGGCCGGGGCATTTGCTACGGCAGCATGCATTGGTTTCTTAGGGCGTATTTTAGAAAGGGACACGCATTACTTCACTGTATTATTTTTTCTTTCCATATTGATCTATGGAATATTAGCCTATAAACTACAATCAAAATTATTATGGATTTTCATGTTGGTGGCTTTAGGGGTATGGTTTGCTACGGAGACTGCCATACATAGTGATTGGGGATGGAAATTTTGGGGAATGAATTTTCCACTTCGATTTACCATATTCGGAATAATTGTGACTGCAGCGGCTGTATATGTACAACCGAAAGTGCGTTCGCTTAGAGACTTCCAAAATACGAGCATTATCGTAGGCTTATTATATACAATGATCGCACTTTGGACCCTTTCTATATTTGGTAATTATAGTGACTTTGATGCTTGGACAGAGGTTCGTCAGTTTGAAATATTCTATTGGGGATTACTAGCTATCGCTTTATCATTAGCACTTGCTGTCTATGGTATGAAAGTGAAGGACTCCATATATAGAGATATAGGTTTCGTCTTTTTTCTGTTGAATTTGTATACCAGATTTGTAGAATATCTATGGGATAATATGAATAGGACTATATTTTTTCTGTTATTGGCAGTTTCATTTTGGCTTGTAGGTTTGTGGTCCGAGAAGATCTGGAAAAAGAAAAGCACCACTTCCTAGTGGTGCTATATATCGGTTTTAGTTTATTTTGATAGAATAGGTTATATCTATTCCTCCTGCAGCTAACATATCATGAACTGAGCAATATTTTTTAACAGCTAATTCAGCAGCCTTTTGAGCTTTTAGCTCATCAATCTGACCTTTAAGCAAGAAACTGATGTGTATCTTAGTAAATATATTGGGCACTTCATCTCTACGTTCACCTTGCACTTCAACCTGAATATCTTCAATTTCTTGACGCTGCTTTTGCAAAATGGTAGTTAAGTCAAACACACTGCATGAACCTAGTGCCATTAACACTAATTCCATAGGTCTTACTCCTTTACCTTCGCCTCCAATCGCCTCCGGACCATCTATATTTACTTTGACAGTAGATAATTCACTTGAAGCTTCAAAATATACAGCTTGATTTTTTCTTTCTAATGTAATTTTCATTGTATCAACGTTATAATTCAAATATACTAAACTTCGCTAGTAGTTTATGATGATGTATACCAGAATAGCCATAATAAAAAAGGAGTACATTATGTACTCCTTTTTTATTATGGCATCTTTACTGCTCTATATTTTGTGGCGTCAACTTTGTCTAGTTTACTTCTATATTTTTTATTTATAGCATCAATCATTTGATTTGCTACTATCGCATTTCCCATCGGTGTAAGATGTATACCATCTAGCGAGAATATATTACCTGTGATAAATTTTGAGCTCATATTCATGCCATTATAACTATATCCTTTAGATACAGTATTAAAGAAATTATATATATCCACAACAGCTAAGTCTTTACTAGAAGCTGTTTGACGTATTAAGTTATTCACTTGGTGAATATATGCTTTCACTGATTGGACCTCTGACTGATCTAATACATAATTATCCTCTATTGGATTCAATGGGTGAAAACCATATGGAATCATCGACTGATTAGGCTTACCTAATAATCCAGCCGATGAAAATGGCAAAACAAACAAATCTTTGTCTGTAGCTGATCTTACACCATTTTTAGTAGAAATATATAATTCGGCTATGGTTGTGTTAGCAGCAGCTGATGCTGCTTGCAACAATGCTGCTCGTGTGACAGTATTGAAATACGGGATAATAGTAACGTCTGGAATAGTAGCCATAACCCCTTTCTGACCTTTAGAAGTCAATGTTGTAATATAATTATTCAACAAATAACCAAATGTATTGACTGGAGTCAATGAAGTTGTACCTGATCCATTATCTACGGCACCGTTCATCGCATAGCCTAAGACATCATTATTTCCTAACCAGAAAGAGAAAAATGTATGATCGCGTCGTGTAGTGAAGTCAAAATATGTAGTTGAACCAACCTCTGTATCTGGTAATAATCTTTCGAAATACATGTTTAGCGCACCAAAAGGTGCATAGAATGCTAGATCTAATCGCATGCCTGGGACGCCAATGTTTTGGATATCTTCTGTGTATTTAGTCAATTTGCCCGCTTCGCGATATGCTAAAGCGTCATTCACGTTTTCCATTACTGGAGAACCATTTACTAATGCTTTAAGTTGAATATAGCCTGATCCATTTTTCTGAGCTTCGTTAAAGAATGGTGATTTAAATTCTCCGCCACCCTGAGCTTTCATTTTTTCAGCTATAAGATTAGGAAAAGCTACTTGTTGGCCTTCCAAATATAATCCCCCATCTGCATATCCAGATGTCAGTGAGTTACCTATAGCAATAAATTTCGAAAAATCGGCTTCAGATTTTGAGATATTATTTGGCGATTCAATTTCTGGTGCACATGCGCTAGTTATTGCTAAAGCTACTAGAGCAATGTATATATTTATATGTTTTCTAAAGTCTTTCATTTCTAGTATTACCATTTATAACTAACTGATATTGCAGGAGCATGGATATTTGTTTTGTATGTACCAGCTAACCCCGTCGTATTACTCTTAACAGTTCTTTCCATGATGCGTTGCAGTGTATAAGCACCATTTAGCTCCCATTTTTCAGATAATTCATAGCTAAATCCTAATGATCCCATTATTCTATTATTATCTGGTGTTTCTGGAGAGACATAAGATCCCATTACCGGTGTAAGTACATAACCAACTCCCGCACGTAGATCTAATTTTTCTGATGCTTCAATATTAAGACCTACTTTACCTGAGAATGCTTTTTGGTATTTTTTAAGTTGGAAACTATCTTCCAATACATCATCACCAATAATGTCATCGGTATTGTGAGCGTAATCGAAAGTTAGTGATTTATATACATCATAATTTATGAATGTAGCATCTGCTGCCAAATCAACTTTATCACTTATTGGAAATGATATCCCTACGTTAAATGAGCTTGGAAGAGGCAATTCTGCATTGAAAGTCGTGGTAGGGAATGAAGATGAAAGAGCAGATGGCACATTGAATGTTGCATCACCATCTTTTAGAGTTGTCATTACCTTTGATCTATAGCTTAACGAGATAGCGAAATTATCTTCCAAACTATAATGCATACCTAAGTGGTATCCCGTGCCTGTGCCTATACCTGAAAGTTCAGCTTGTCCCGTCTGTCCATTCTTATCGTATACAGGTATCGAACGAGTCAAGTCTACGCTACCAATATTATAGACAAATCCACCACCAATACCAAATTGCTCAGTGATTTTAAAACTTACAGTGGGCTGTATATATATGGCACGCAGTTGAAGATGATTCAATTCAAATCGTCCTGGCCAATCTTGACCCCAATTGACAGAACCACCAAATGGTGTATAGATACCTATACCAGCTTTCCACCAAGTATTGTTCGGACCGAATGTAGCAAAAACTGAAAAAGGAGGTGTTATTTTAAACTTTGTATCATGTTGTTGCGAACTGTTTACTTCTTGAAATGCTGATCTGTACATGATACCACCGATGCCGGCAGATATTCTATTATCTTTCATTTTGGCTAGTGCTCCAGGGCTGTAAAAAATACTTGTCTCATCGACAAATAATGCTGATCCAGCGCCAGACATACCTAATGCTTTAATACCTTGCGTATTAACTTGAGACCCTTGAGAAAGTGCTAATAAAGGAGTAGCTAAAATTAAGGGTAAAATTAATCTTTTCATTAACTTTTTTGTTGGCTGTTTATTCAAATAAGTTGCTAACTTACTGTTAATTTTTGTCAAAAATTGTCAAGGCGAGCATTTTTTCATTTCTCATAAAAGAATATTGATTATATTAACAGATTATTAATACTCTTTAAAAATTCGTATCATGAGTCAAGTATCATTCAAAGGAACCACCGTAAATACAAAAGGTGAATTACCAGCAGTAGGAAGTAAGGCACCAGATTTTACTTTAACAGCGGGCGATTTATCTTCTAAGTCTCTAGCTGATTTCGCTGGCAAGAAGGTCGTTTTAAATATTTTTCCATCAGTTGACACAGGCGTATGTGCTGCTTCAGTTCGTAAATTCAATGAAGAATTATCTAATTTAGAAAATACAGTTGTATTATGTATCTCTAAGGATTTGCCATTCGCACAAGGCAGATTTTGTGCTGCAGAAGGCTTATCAAATGTAGTTACATTAGCGGAATACAAAGACAGTAATTTCTCAGATGCTTACGGTGTTAGATTTGCTGATGGACCGTTAGAAGGTTTGTTAAGTCGTGCAGTTGTTGTTATTAATGAGCATGGCGAAGTTGCATATACTGAACAGGTTGCAGAAGTAACTAGTGAGCCAAATTATGAAGCAGCATTAGCAGCATTATAATATTTTGCCTTATGTACTAAATGAAATGATAAATAAATCTTTTCATTTAGTACATTAACCATGTAATATTATTATATTTTTGAATAATATTGCATTATGAACGAGTCGAATACAAAAAAAGTAGCACTAATAACAGGTGTAACAGGTCAGGATGGCGCTTATCTAGCTGAATTTCTATTAAGAAAGGGCTATATCGTTCACGGCCTAAAGAGAAGAAGTTCGCTTTTTAACACAGATCGTATAGATCATTTATACCAAGATCCACACTTGGATAATAGGAACTTTGTACTTCACTATGGTGATTTGACAGATTCAACCAATCTTATTCGCATCATCCAAGAAACACAGCCTGACGAGATCTATAATCTAGCTGCGCAATCACATGTTAAAGTAAGTTTTGATACTCCCGAATATACTGCTAATGCGGATGGAATAGGTACACTTCGTATTTTAGAAGCTGTACGTTTATTAGGTCTTATTGAGAAAACGAAAGTTTATCAGGCATCGACTTCGGAGTTATATGGATTAGTTCAAGCTGTACCTCAGAGTGAAACTACACCATTTTACCCGAGAAGTCCTTACGCAGTCGCAAAGATGTATGGTTACTGGATCACTGTAAATTACCGAGAGGCATACAAAATGTTTGCTTGTAATGGTATCTTATTCAATCACGAAAGTCCAGTTCGCGGTGAAACTTTTGTAACACGTAAAATAACGCGTGCTGTTTCCAAAATTGCTCTAGGACTACAAGATAAATTGTTTTTAGGAAATCTTTCTGCTCAAAGAGATTGGGGACATGCAAAGGACTACGTCGAAGCTATGTGGTTGATCTTACAGCAGGATACACCAGAGGACTTTGTAATTGCTACGGGTGTGACGACGACCGTTCGCGATTTTGTACGCATGAGTTTTGGTGAGTTAGGTATCGAAATCGAGTTCAGTGGTAAGGGGGAGCAAGAGAAGGGTGTGATAATCGATGTCGATATCGAAAGACTAAAAGAATTAGACATCAATCCCGAATTAATAAAGCTTGGTCAGACAGTCGTGAAGATAGACCCTAGATACTACAGACCTACGGAGGTTGATCTACTCATAGGTGATCCAACTAAGGCGCAGACTAAATTAAATTGGAAGCCTAAATACAATTTGCAAGGATTAATTTCAGAAATGGTTCATTCAGATCTAAGATTGATGCGCAAAGAACAGTATTTGAAAGATGGGGGATTTGAAACATTAAATTATTTCGAATAAGCGTATTATTGGAATAGTTTTTGTATTCATTATTTGCCTGTTTTTACATGCAATTTAAGCCGCACTTTAAGATTTAATTAAGTAGAATGGAAGTTAAAAGTACCGTTGAGGAAACTAATACCCAACAGGAAAATATTACTAAGCCGAAGCAGGTTAATTCGAAGATTTACTTTTTCGTTATTGCAATAGTAGCTTTACTAATGACGAACGTATATTTTTATGTAAAATATAAGTCGTCTGGAGAGAAGTTATATACTGTTGCGTTGCAGAAAGAAAATCTACAAATCGAAGTAGATCGTATAGAAGCAGAGCTTGATATATTGAATAATACAGCAATTGAAGATCTACCTGCTGATATAAAAAATGACGAGGCTGCAGCACGGGAAATAATAAACGACTTGCGTATAGCTCTTGAAAATTCTGAAATAACGGAGGATCAGCTTGAAAATGCACGCAATCAAATTACTCAACTCAAGCAGAATGTGAACAATATTAAATCTAATGTTGATGAGCTTCGTATTCAAAATGAATTGTTGAAAAAAGAGAATGAAGCGTTAAGTGCAGTCATTGATGAGAAAAACAATCAAGTGCAAAAGTTGAAAGAAGATAATAGCCAACTAAATTCAAAAATTGGAGTTGCATCCTCAATCAAGGTATCTAACATTCATGTCAATGGCATAGAACGTAATCGAAAAGGAGAAATCAGTTTGGAAACTAAAGCCAAGCGTGTAGAGGATCTTCAAATAAAGTTCACTTTAGCCGACAATCCATTAGCTAGACAAGGTAATAAAGATATTTTTGTACGTGTTATAGATCCTCAAGGAAATCTAATCACTACGAATAACAATGTGTTCCAAGTGAACGGAGATAAATTGCAATATACTTTCAAAGAAGTAATTAGTTTTACTAATAAAGGCGAAGAGTATGAGCTTTATTGGAGAGATTCAGATAAGTTCAAAAAGGGTGCATACACAGTATTGTTATATGCGGACGAATCAATAATGGGTAGATCGAGTTTAGTTCTTAAATAATATTAGCATATATTCAAAACAAAAATAGGCTGGAGATACTCTTCAGCCTATTTTTGTTTTGAATGTAAGTTGCCATAGTATTAATGTTCGCTTATCAGCTCACTATGATGTTTATTTTAATAGATAATTTCTATAAGTCTTATACTATATAATAATAGTAAAATACGCATTATTTCAGCAGCTACTGTGTAATTGTATATCGTATATAAAAAGAATGCCTTAATACATCTGTATTAAGGCATTCTTTTTATATAATCTTATGAAGATTTACTATTTCGAGTAATCCACTTTTTTAGGGAAAATTAGAGAAGCTACTACACTAATTACGAGTATGCTTATAATAATTATTAAAGAGTGCATTGTAGTGAATCCCCAGTCTTTCAACCAGCCATGTAATAACATTTTTGCACCTATAAATACTAATAAGAAAGCTAATCCTACTTTCAAATAGTGGAACTTATGAATAATATTTACTAATAAGAAGAACATCGAACGTAAGCCCAATACCGCAAAGATATTAGAGAAGAATACAATGTAAGGATCTTTGGTAACAGAGAATATTGCAGGGATCGAATCTACTGCAAAGATTAAATCTGTGAACTCTATCACTAGTAAAACTAAGAATAATGGAGTCATATATTTCACACCGTTCTCTACGTGGAAGAATTTACCTGAATCCAATTTGTGTGTTACCTTGAAGTATTTGGAAGCAAATTTCACTACAGGGTGATTTTGTGGATCTACTTCTTCTTCTTGATTACGGTTGATGTACATCATGATACCTGTATATACAAGGAAAGCACCAAATACGTAAAGAATCCATCCAAATTTAGCAATTAAAGCAGCACCGATGAAAATAAAGATACAACGTAGAACAATTGCTCCAATTATACCCCATACTAATACTTTGTGATAAAACTTTTCAGGAATACCAAATGAACTAAATAACAGAACCATTACAAAGATATTGTCCACTGAAAGCGCATATTCAACAACATATCCTGTAAGGTATTCTAATGTTAAATTCTTGTTGTACACAGCTAAACTACCCTCAAGATCTCCAGGTATTATTTTAATGTTGTGGAAATTCTTATCTATAATCTCTTGAAGTCGTGTAAGATCATGTACATTATGAAGCTCATGACCCCAAAAATAGAGTACTAAGCCAAAGCCTAATGCAAAGCAGACCCAAATTAAAGACATTATAGCTGCAGTTTTTAGTGGGACAGGCTTATCACCTTTACTAAATAATCCCAAATCGATAGCTAACATGAGGATTATAAAGATTATAAATCCTCCAAAAAACATCATCTCGTGACTCATATATTTTATTATTTCTTACGTTGTGTTGTGAATTCTACTAATTGTTTTAAACCTTCGCGGTATTGGTTGTCTGGAAACTCATTTAATAAATCTAGTGCTTCCTGTTTAAATGCGAGCATTTTTTCAGTTGCGTAATCTAATCCGCCACTACTGCGCACAAAATCAATTACTTCAGCTACTTTTGTTGAGTCTTCACTATGATTTTTTACAAGGTTAATTATATAACGCTTTTGTTTGGTACTTGTTTGATTAAGTGCATAGATGAGCGGCAATGTCATTTTCTTTTCTTTGATATCATTACCGACTGGTTTTCCAACATCATCCATACCAAAGTCAAATAAATCATCTTTTATTTGGAATGCTAAACCAACTTTCTCTCCAAATAATTTCAACTTTTGTATTATTTCTTGATTGACACCAACTGAACAAGCGCCACTCGCACAGCAAGAAGCAATAAGTGAAGCTGTTTTTTTGCGGATGATCTCGTAATATATATCTTCTTTAATATCTAACTTTCTAGCTTTCTCAATCTGTAAAAGTTCGCCTTCGCTGATCTCTTGTACAGCTTCAGAAACTATCTTTAATAAATTTAGTTCATTATTATTTACCGATAGTAATAGACCTTTAGCGAGTAAAAAATCCCCTACTAGCACAGCAATTTTATTTTTCCATAAGGCATTAATAGAGAATAATCCCCTTCTTTCGTTTGCATCATCTACCACATCATCATGTACCAATGTAGCAGTGTGAAGTAATTCTATCAAAGAAGCTCCTCTATATGTAGATTCATTAATCTCACCACACATTCCAGCAGAAAAGAACACAAACATGGGACGCATTAACTTACCTTTTTGTTTGTATAAATATTGGGTAATGATGTCTAAAAGTGGAACTGAGCTTTGCATTGATTGCTTAAATTTAGCTTCGAAGGCTATAAGCTCTTTTGATATGGGTTTTTGAATCTCTTTTAAACTTAGCATGTAATATATTAAAGCCTAAGATGGCTGTTTATGAGGAATAAATATAATAAAAATACCTTAGATAGATTCTACTGATTTCTCTAACTCACTATACCATTCTGCACCATATTCACGAATCAAAGGATCCTTTAAAAATTTGTACACAGGTACTTGAAGCTCTCTACCGAAGGAGCATGCATCTTTACAAATATGCCATCTATCGTAGTGAAGGACATCGAATTCGGGATAGTTTGTTGTACGTATCGGATACAAGTGACAAGATATTGGTTTTTTCCACTCGATCTCACCAAGCTCATACGCTTTTTCGAAGGCACATTTAGTAATTCCATTCTCCCAAGTTACATAAGCACATTCTTTATTGCCATCTACACAAGTTGTTGTTAGATCACCGTCTGCATCAATCACGTAAGCTCCTTGCTCTTCTACAGCCTGAATACCTTTCTCTGTCATATAAGGTTTTACCTTTTCGTAGACTTCTTCAATAATGGCTTTCTCAGACTCACGTAAAGGAGCTCCTGAATCGCCTTCTATGCAACAAACACCTTTACACTTTGATAAATTACAGACAAACTCATTACTTATTAAGTCTTCATGCACGAGCACCTTACCTACCTCAATCATTTCTTTATTATTTAGAATAGCTTACTTTTTTGCCTAATTCGTATTTAAGACCTTCAGCTTTAGTTAGTTCCATTGTAATGGATCCAATTAATACCTCTACCTGCGCCTTTACGGGAATACGATTTCCGTCATTTGTAACCCAAAGATAAAGTTTACTATCCTTTTTAAAAATTCGTCCTGGCTTTATTTCTGGATTTAGTTTTATACAATCTATCATGCCAAGGCTTGTTTTAATCTTTTCAGTACCAACATAGGTGATTTTCAAATCAGCAATCTCATCATTTAAAAAATATGCTATTTTGAAAGAATCTCCCGATTTAAGCGTCGATAAATCTAAATTTCTAGAAAAGTAATAAGCAGATAATAAATCAAAGGTTTGTGGACTTTTATTTGTAAATGTTCCTTTTGCTCCTTTTACAGTTCTTTTTTGATGGTCAAATGTTGCATATTCTCGACGTCTATATTTACTTTCTTTGATATCTTCGATATACAGAAGAGGCATATATGTCTCTTTATCAATATAAGAATCATATTTATTTCTTACTGAATGCAATACTGAAAATGCGGCAGATGTCTGACCAAAAGCACTCAATTGAAAAACATTTTTTTTGCTGAATTCTAAATTTGGCTTGTTAACAGTAAGTATGCCATTTGCAGCAGAAATTATACCATATTTCAACTTATAAGAAAGCTTTTCACCTTCTTTATACGTCGATTCTTTAAGATAGGGTAGGGCTTGACCAAAACTAGTCTGCATAAGGCCTATAAAAAGTACTATAAACGCGTAATATTTTCTCATAATAGTTTTGACGTTTAAACTGGTGTTAGGGTTTAATTTTTGCGTTTGTATACAGGTACAGTTGAGCAAGGCTCTCCGTACATTATACTTTTCACTACTGTTGATAGCTTAGCAGTAAAGCGTACAAATGCCCCCTCTGGTATTGCAATATCACCACAACCTTTCACGACTACACGTTGATCAGTATATTGTTCATAATCGATCTGATCTATGGCTTGTAGAAATAAAATGTTACGTACTTCATCTATGTTACCAAAATTAATACTTTTGGCATATGGAGCTATTTTGTTAGATAGTATCATATAAGCCCAAGTAGGTACAATAGCATCTGTTGAGCAAGTAATAGCCACATCCTTACCGTGATAAATTGACCAATCATTTTCTTTGACAAAATCTCGAAAATCCTTCTCTCTTAGTATTAATCCATGGAATAAGTTATCCTTAATATCATAGACTGTGATGTCCTCAGTAGGAGCATACTTAGCAAGATCAATAGTCACTAGACCAGATAATGCAACTTTGTTTACGATGTTTTCTTGAATTTCCATAGTTATCAAAAATAAAATAGCCGAGCACTTTAGATGCTCGGCTATAAAAATAATTATAATATCTTAATAAAATCTAATGCGATTGTCATCAATATTTGCATTGTCTTGTAGCGATGTGAAAATCAAAGACCATGAACGCTGTTGCTTAGTTGTCAACATTTGTTTTTGTTGATTTTTGCGATCAGATTCTACCATCTCCTTAGGATTCACAAAGTTATTCACTTGTACTACATAGATGCCTTGTGTGCCTTCGATGCTTTTCGAAGGTTTATTCGGCTGTAAACCAAATACAGTACCGATTACCGCACTTTCCAATGATACTCCAGGTATTACTGGATTAGCTAATACAATATTTTCAACGTTGATAGCAGATTTACCTACTTTTTGAGCTACTTGATCGATAGACGAAGAACCATTTAATGCGTTGTTCATTTTCTCTTTCAACATACGTGCTTTCACTAAGTTTTTAACACCAATTTCGATATCAGCTTTGATAGCTTCTAATGGCTGTATTCCTTTGGCATTGATGCCTGTAGTTTTAGCAATGATAAAGTGATTTTCAGTCTCGTAAATTTTGTCAGATACTTCATTCTTATCTGATTCAAAGATCCAACGTACTAATTCTCTAGGGATCTCAACACCATTTAGAGTGTTATCCATAGCACGCAAGCTTACTGTTTTATTCACTGCTGTATTTTGTGATTTAGCTTGATCTGCAAAGTTATCTCCATTCACAGCAGAGAAGAATGTATTTGCTTGTGCATAAGCAGCATCTGTAGTTTCTTTACCAGCATTAATAGATTTATCTACGATTGCAGCTTTAACAATTTTAGAGTTGCCAATTTGTTTTTCTATTTTGATAATGTGTAAACCAAATTGTGATTCTACTGTAACGATATCACCTGCTTTGCCATTGAATGCAGCTTCTTCGAAAGGACCAACCATGGCACCTCTTCCAAATGTACCTAACTCGCCACCAGCAATTTTACTGCCTTGATCTTGGCTAAACTCAATAGCTAATGAAGAAAATGACTCACCCTTCGCTAATAAACCTTTAATAGAATCTGCTTTAGCTTTCGCCTTCTCAGCACCACCTTCGGCAGCAATATTTAATAAGATATGACTAGCTTTAACTGAATCTGCGCTAAATTTAGTATCTAAAACCTTAGCGATTTCATACACACCGTTAGATAGGTATGGACCAACTGTAGAACCCGTACTAGCGCTGAATAATACAGAATCTAATGCAGGACTAACTTGACCTTTTCTGTAATAAGTTACAGGGTATTTGTTTTCTGAATTTACAGTTACAAATAATGAATCATTTGTAGATGCGATTAAATCAGTTTTTAATTTTTGAATTTCAGCTAATGTATTTGCAGTATCTTTTGCATTAGGTTGTGCATTAAACAATACATATTCTACACTACGAGTTTCTTCATTGTTTTTGAACAATGATTTATTTTTATCATAGTACTCTTTGTAGTCAGCGTCAGTTAGCTTAATACTTGATTCATCTACAGAAGCGTAATCTAAAAGTACATATTTGAAATTAGCGATCTTGTTCTTAGCTGTATATTCATCTTGTGCTTCTAGAGCTGTAACGTATACTGCGTTACTTACTAGGTTAGCGTATTTCTCTGAAAGACGTTGTGTACGTACTTGATCTAATAGTGCTTCCCATTGTTGAGCAATCTGTACATTACCACCTTTAGCTTCGTTGATAACTTGTGCTAAATATTGACGATCAAATTGACCTGTCTGTGGATTTGTAAAAGTTTGCATGATTTGAGGAGAAGGGTTTGGACCAGCTACTAAATCATTAAGTTCTTTTTTACCTACAGTAATTCCTATTTTCTCAACTTCAGATTTAATCAAAGTTGAAGTTACTAATTGGTTCCATACCTGTTGCACAGCAAAATTTTTGATTTGTGGTGTTTCTACTCCACCCATTTGCTGTTGGTACATTAGTGATGTCTGTTCTACCTGGGCATTGAAATCTTGATAATCAATAGTTGTACCATTGATATTCCCAATTTCATTTTGTTTCTGGGCCCATAATGGCATACCAGATTGGATGATATCCCCTAATAAAAATGCAACAATGGCTAAACCGATGACCAATATTACCAGTCCCGCACGGTTGCGCAAATTACCCATTAATCCCATATTCTCGTAATTGTAATTTATGTGTTTCTTTTAGTTATTTAATTGAGTTTCTTCGAAAACAAGGCGCAAGATACAATTTTTATAAAATATTATTGTATAAATATCAAGCTAATTAAAACTTATTTCGAATATTTTTGTTCAGCCAAATTTCTACCTTCCAAATAAAGGTAATTGATTGGAATTGGACGGTACATAGAAGCCAGTCATGTTCTGACCTTCAATATTTCTAAACTCAGTATCTGAAGTAAATGAAGTAGCTTGAAGGTTACCTCTCGCGTCTTTAAATTCAAAGGTAATAGGTACTTGGTTATAATACATTTTCTTGTTTTCGTCGTAGAACAGCTCCTCCGTTTTAATAATGGATCCATCAGCCATATTAATGACGACATTATTTTTGAATTCGGTAATTCCTTCTAATGCTCGCTGTATACCATAGTCAGATGTGATACGTTGGCTTTCTGTACCTTCATCGTCAAAAAATCTAATTTTCAAGCCTTTAGGGAATTCGTAATTGCTGTTTCGGTTGCCTGTAGTATCGTGATATACACGCATTTCTGGACCCGTTAATTCGGCTTTCACATCTGATGAATCAGAGTAAATAATGCGTACATCTTTTGAAATATCTACAGCCTCTTCTTTTTGGATATTTTCTATTGCATTGACATCTTTCATGTCATTCTCACAGCTGTACAGTGAGAAAACCCCTAGTACTGACAAGCAGTATAGGGGAATGAATTTCATTATGTTCTTTATACGAGTTGAATTAATCATAACTTCTTCTTAGGAACCAAGTATCGTTGATCGTGAATCCCAGATTAATATTAATATATCTTTCACGTACAAGGTTGTTTTTCAATGATCCTTGTTGACCAAACTCTGCAGAAATATTAATTCGCGAGAATGTACGCCCGAAGTTTGTCTCAGGTAGAGGTAAACCAAGACCTACCGTAACGGCCATATCATTTATAGCTTGGTTATTATAGCTCAAGTGAGTCTTGTTGTATCTCGCTCCCAATCTATAATCAACTACATTCCAGTAGCGTAATGAGGTAGCATCTGGTTTGAATTGACCACCTACTGCAACTCCGTAATTTTTGCCGAGCTTTGGCTCACCAACACGCGTTTGAAAATCTGACCAATCTGCATATTTGAAGTCAGCACCAAATGACCAATTGTACCCTTTAGATAAAGTGAAACCAACACTGTGTTTCAATGGCAAATTGATTTTGCGATTTACACCTTCTTGGAATAAAACAGTATCTAGTGCAATATTTTCGAAATCTGCATCCATGGAAGGTTCGGTGCGCGTATTTAATAATGTCGTCTTACTATTGATTGCGTTATTTAATGATCCTGAATAACCGATTGTCAGGTTCATCTTGCTGTTGATAGCTCTCGAATATTGTAAACCATAGTCTAATTGTGCACCACGAATTAATCTTGACTCTAAAGATCGAGCATTGTACATGTTAAGGTTATTCGGGAATGCTACTGATGATACATCATCTAGATTACCAAATATGAAGCCCACATTGGCACCGACGCTAAGGCCTTTTAAAACGGTAACACCATATCCAAAATAAGCTTTGTTCAGACCACCTTCTCCACTTACTGTTTCTTCTGTAGTCAAAGGTCCATTAGTCTTGGTAGAAGTACTATTATAGCCTACATCTGAAAAAGGAACTAGTCCGAATGATAGTCCTCCAGCTTTGGCAAGAGGTATACCAAATGTGAAATGAGAAAAAGCAAAGTCACCAGTATTATCTGCGGCAGTACCTTTAGCTAATTCGGTCATGTTGCCATATAGACCAGCGTCCATGATCGTGCGACTAAAAGCAGAGTAACTAGCTGGATTTGCTATGTTTAACACAGCCAATCCTGATTGGTATCGAACACCAGTAGATATCCCACCCATTGCTCTAGTCTGTGGAAGTAAATCTTCCCTCATTTGTCCTAGACCAAATCTAGAGTAAGGTGAATGAGAAGTAGTTTGTTGGCCATACGAAGGTATGGAAGCCCACAAAAGACCTACTCCGAGTAATATTTTTAAAGCCTTTTTGGCGTTTAATACTTTTGACTGTCTTTGCATATAATTTTTTAAAAACCGCTGCGGATATCTTAATTTAAATTAAACTAGGCTGTTAATAATTGACCTAATCTTAGATTACAAAACTATTTAAATTTTAACGATTAGTGTTCTTCATTTTGTTAAAAAAGGTTAAACAACTGATCGTTAGATTTTTACATAATTTGAAAGTACATTATAGCCGCAATAATGACTAAATATAAGCTTTCGTACACCCATTTCGACTTGCTAAAGGTGAAATAATGTGCCAAATAGATCGATAGAGGTGGAGCACACAATAAGAAGTGGTTGATATTGATTTGATCATTCAAATAAAATGAAGCTACTATTATTATTAGCATAAAGAATAATAGTTGGAATGATTTTCGAATATGTACTATACTCTTATAGTATTGATCCTTAAGTATACCTAAGAAGAATAATAACCCCATTGCGATCGGTACCATAACTAAGTAGTCATGTATATCTACATTTAAACTAGTAGGGAGGTCATTTGAGAATGGTTTAAATATTGCTTTAAACTCATTGAACATATCCAACCAATAGTATACAACACCTAGTAAGAAGTATATAGTGAAAAATCCTAATAAAGGCGTAACCCATTCGCGCCAAATAAATGGGCGAAAGACCATCAATGCTATCCACAGTAAGAAAAACATGACGATAAAAGGAAAGTAGATTAGACTACCACAAGCGACGATCATACCAAGGTCGAACATTAAACTCTTGACATCTGCTTGCTTGTATATATCGAAAAGTTTTCCAATCATAGAAATTGTAATAAAATTACAAATCACGATAGGTGACAAAACCAGGAAAGGTAAAAATAAACTCACTAATGTCATAAACATTAGAGCTGTCAAAAAATTAGGCTTCCCTAAGAAGTTAAAATGATTAATAATTCTATTTAAAAAGAATGCTTGTGCAAGTGTCAAGATCAGTGTAATGATGACGTTGGTGGAAGGTCGTATGTTAAAGTCCAACTTGCCACCTATTAGATTAAGTAAAGCAGGCTCTAATAGGAAAGATTCAAGTTCATTAGGTAAATGTAAAAATGCCCCTAAACACAAAAAAGTACCTATAATAGATACATAGAAGATATTAATTGGCGAAAATTTTCTGTGTTGGTTAATAATCATTTATCAAATGTGTTTGATAAGTGTTATGATTGGTAATTTGGAGAATAAATAGTCAAAGACTATTTATTCTCCAAATTTTTGATTTTTCTGTCAATAGTAAATAAGTAAATATATAGACCGATAACGATAGTAAGTATAACACCTACTACAACCCATATTTTACCAGAGTCACGAAGACCTGTAGCCATTTCAACTCCACCATTTTGGGCGAAGACATTTACTATAGATAATAGCGCTAAAGCTATTGTTAGTGATATTTTTTTCATTTCAAAAAGTGGATATAATTAACCAATTTGATTCGACTTGTTTTCTAATAATCTTAATCTGTATCGTAGTGTACAGATCCATATTCCTGTACCAATCCATCCTATTACAGCTGAGTAGAATACTGGACGCATGTAATTATCCATATCTAGATCACCAAATGTGGAATTGCCTCCAGATCCTGGATGTAATGAATCAGTAAGTTTAGGTAAGATATATAACAATACAACCATTATTGGAAAAGCAAAAATATTATAAACTGCTGATATCTTAGCGCGTTTTTGCTCTTCCTCCAGTGCATTACGTAATACTAAATATGCCAAATACATAAGTGTTGCTATAGCCGAACCATTCAATTTAGGGTCATTTGGCCATGGTTCTCCCCACGTAAAGTTTGCCCACTGCATTCCTGTAAGAAGTCCTAGAAAACAAAACATAATACCGACATTGACAGCTTCTACAGCCATAATATCGTGCTTCATGTCACCAGAGTTTAAGTATTTAACACTATAAACAACCGAGATTAGGTATAATGTCAACATCGTAAACCACATAGGAACGTGAAAATATACATTTCTAATGGTTTCATTCAAGATAGGTAGGACGGGGACAGGACCTATAAATCCTGCTACTACAGAGCCACAGATTAAGATTGCAGCTACTATTTTCCACCAATTTTTTCTCATTATTAACTATTTTTTTAATCTCTCCAAAGGTAAGGAAATAACAATAAAGATATGGTAATTGTAATCACATTAATTGCGATGAGTACGCCAATTTCGCCGTAACTGATAGCTCTATCTAATCCTTGTAATGCATTTTGAGATAATTTGATAAGAACAATTAATAAAGGGATAATTACGGGGAAAGCCAATATGGCCATTATAGTACTATTATTACCTGTCTTAGCACTAATACCAGATACCATGGTAAATACAGTCGCAAAACTAATACTCCCTAAAATAACTGATAAGAAATATAATAATGGATCGCCAACTGGGTTTTTGAATATAATAGAATATACCAGATATGCAATCAAAGAAAGAAATACCATGAGTACGGTATTATAAATAGTCTTAGATAATATGATAGCTTTAGGACTAGCTATAGAATAATAGTACAATTGCCTATACTGACTCTCTTGTACAAATGATCTACTAATTGCATTGATAGAGGCAAATAGTAGGATTATCCAAAAAAGTGCGTTCCAAATAAGCGTATCTACAGATTTGAATGCCTGGAAGCATACGAAAACTGTAGATACGACATATAGTAATATGCTATTGATAGCATGTTTTGATCGCCACTCAAGAGTTAGATCTTTGTGGACTAGCGTTTTTACTTGATTCAAAAGACTCATGTATTGCAAAGATACATAAAATATAATGTCTGCAGAGTCGTATAGTAGTAGCTTATACTTTAGATAGATCAGATTTTGCTTGGTCAGCAATATCTTCTGCTTTATCCGCCAAATTGTGAGCTGAATTAGAAGCTTTGTTAGCCCAATCTGAGGCTTTATCTGAAACTTTATCCAATACTTGTTTGCCAGAATCTTTCGCTTTAGCTGTCAAAGCTTCAAGTTCTTCTTTTGCAGACTGTGCTAATTTAGCTGCTTTTTTACCTTCTTTTTTAGTAATGTCCTTTAAAGAGTTCGTCAGATCTTTAATTCCTTCATTCGCTTTATCTAACGTCTTCTTTCCATCATCAGTAGCTAATAAATAATATGCAGCTGTTCCTGCAGCTAGACCTAATAATGCAAAAGCAAGTAATCCGTTTGTATTTTTCATGATTTTAATGTTTAGTATTACTGATTGAGTTTCTCTATAATAACCAAACAAGTATCATTCCAAAAAGTTTGATTTAGTTTATTAACTTTCAATCTTTTGTGAAGATTGTAACGTATACAAGTGATGATATAGTCCGGATTCATTCACAATAAGTTTATCATGACTTCCGAATTCGGCTACTTCTCCTTTATCTATCACCATGATATGATCAGCAGTTTTGATAGTAGATAAACGGTGAGCTATGATGATAGATGTTCTTCCTTTCATCAATACCTCGAGTGCATCTTGAACTAATCTTTCAGACTCAGAGTCTAATGAAGATGTCGCCTCATCTAATATTAGAATTGCAGGATCTTTTAATAGTGCTCTAGCTATAGCAATACGCTGACGCTGACCACCAGAAAGTTTTACGCCGCGATCACCAACTAATGTATCGTAACCTTCAGGGAATCCCATTATAAATTCATGTGCATTAGCTTGTTTTGCTGCTGCTATGATAGCATCCGCATCCGCATCAAGTCTGCCATAGTTAATGTTTTCGCGAATGGTGCCACCAAATAGGAGTACATCCTGAGGTACGATTGCTACTTGATTACGTATATCAGTTAGTGAATATTGATTTGAATCTGTATCATCATATGTTATCGTCCCTGAATCTGGTGTGTAAAATTGAAGTATAAGTGAAGCGATAGTGGATTTACCGGCGCCACTAGGGCCTACAATGGCAATTTTTTCACCAGCATGAGCAATGAAAGTTACGTTTCTTAATGTTTTTATATCAGTACGAGTAGGATAGGCAAATGCTACTTGGTTGAAAGATAATTTACCATTTATTTTCTTTGTGATAGATTTATCGTATTCGTCAACATTAATAGTTTCTGTTTTTTCACTTAAGATCTCTAATACGCGCTCACTCGCGCCCAGTGATCGTTGAATGTTGGCATACAATTCTGGGAAACTACCCATAGATCCTGCTACGAACATTGAGTATAATATATATGTAGTAAGATCGCCTACAGAAATTTCGCCTTGCATCACAAGCGAAGCTCCATACCATATAACTGCTATGATAGCACCGAATATACAGAAGATAATAAATGATGCAAACATGCCACGGAAAGTAGCGGCTTTAACAGCCAAGCTAACAACATTGTCTAATTTTCTGCTGTATCGCTGTGATTCATAGTATTCGTTTACAAATGCTTTGACATTACTTATACCTAATAAAGTTTCTTGGACGATACTGTTTGAATCTGCAAGTTGATCTTGTGTCTGACGAGAAAGATTACGAATATATTTACCAAAAAATATAGCAGTCACCACGAGAATTGGCAATATGCTTAGGTTCATTAGAGCTAATTTTGGGGATACCCATACGAGCAGAAGTACACCAAGTGATAAACTTATAGCTTGACGTATGATCTCTGCCAATGTAGTCGTTAAAGTGTCTTGAATTTGTGATAGATCCGCTGATAATCTGCTGTTTAATTCACCTACACGTCTATTTGCAAAAAAGTCAATAGGAAGTGTAATTAATTTAAGGTATGATTCTTTACGTATTGTGCTAAGTGCTCTTTCAGATATTTCAACAAAAAGTCTTATTCTAAAGAAAGATGTAATTGATTGAAATATTAAAAGTGCGATAGATAATACACCTATATAAAAAACATCAGCAGGTAGAAATGGGAAGGTTTGAATCCCTTGTGCTGCGTCGATCATAGCTCCTAACAATGCTGGAAATGAAAGCATCGTAAGACTTGAGCAAATCAAGAAAAACATACCTATACCAAATTTCGCTCGGTAAGGTTTGAGATAAGAAAAGATTTGAAGAGCTTTTTTTAATAGATCTTTATTAATTTTCGGTTTAGGTAAATCCTCTGAATGCGAATCACCACTGTTCAATCTCTGTCTAGCCATTTTCGTAAACTTTTGCGCTTTTCTTTTAAGGCGCAAAGGTAAGTATATTATACATCTGGCACATCAAACTTTCGTCACATTTTATTTTTTTGAATAGCGATAATATATAAAGTATATAAGACCTGCTAAAAAGCTCAGAACCAACAATACGTAAGCAGTCATATGGGAGTTATGTTCTTTCTTTTCTAACTCTGCAATCACTTCGCGTAGTCGATTATTCTCTTTCTGCAATTTGCTTACAGTCTTCATGTGTGCTGTGATCTGACTATCGTATTCTTGTGCTAATACTTGAAAGCGTTCACGTTCGCTATCTTTAAGATCTATTAGTTTTCTAGTTTCGATGAAAATGTGATTATCGTTAACGATTATTTCTTCTAGGATATTCATTGACTTCTGGAAGTCATTATGAGATTTCAAAAGACCGAAAAATCCTGATTTTTGCTGTAGAGAGAAATCATAGTCAGCGAACTTCGCACTACGTTCGTTGAGTAGTTTATTCACGCGATCGCGTTGTACTTCAAACGTCAATGTATCAGAAGCCAACTTAGTATGAGCAATCGCTGGTGATATTAGTATTAAGGTGAAAAAGAATAATAGAATTTTGTTCATTTTATTTAGTTGTTTACAAAACCAATAACAGAATGTAGACGACGAGAAGTACAAAAAGTTTAATCGAGGAAGTAGGATTAGCTAACGAATTCGATCATAATAGTCTCATCAGGATAGAGACCGAGTAAATTACTCGCGTTTCCTTTATTGATAGCTATTTCCAAATAATTTGAAATGCCAAATAAGCAGAGTTTCTCACCTTCAGATACTTCGTTGTAATGCCAACTCATCTTGTTGATGGTCTCATTACGTTTAAAATGAAGGATGAAATTGCGACCTTTTTGCTCGCGGTTGAATAACTCTTTACTTATATTACTGATAACATTTCCAAATGAATCTATGTACGACACGTGTCCTTTGATAATATTATTCTCAATGATAGGTTGAAGTTTTACTTTCTGTAATGGAGATTCAATAGGAGATCCTAACGCATATATATCTTTTCCTTGTGCAATATGACAAGCAGCTTTCACCAAGATATCAGCGAGTGGAAAATGTAAGAAACGCAGATCCTGCATCATTTCTATTTCGATAAGCTCTTCGGCCGTATGCTCACCAAGCATGATGCTGAAAATACCATTATCAGCGCCTACGAAGTAATGTCCATCAAACTTCATAGCTATGTAGCGCCCACCTTCTTGAAATATAGTATCTATACCTATGAGATGTACAGTTTCTTTGGGGAAGTAATGGTAAGCATTTTGAAGGATAAATGCTGCATTTTGTATATTGAATGAAGGTATTTCGTGAGAAATATCCACCAACCTAACATCTGGAAGCAACGAAATGATGCTTCCTTTTAGTGCCGCTTGATAAAAGTCGCGGTGCCCTAAATCTGTAGTTAGTGTTATTACTCTCATATTATCAGCGCGTTACTGTTTAAATAAGCGCTATTCCTTGATATTTAACTAATAAAATGCGAAAAGCAAAGTTAATAAAACTCAAGGTTAAAAAGTGGCTCTGCGCTTAAATAAATGAATATTTTTATCATATGCAAGTAGACCGAAATTTAGTTTCTATATTTGCTTCAACAAGATACTTAACTATGCCAAATTTCGTGGACCTTAACTATCTTTAATCTAACATATTTATAACTAAATTTTAATAATTTGAACGAATTAATTATCAATTTAGAAGGCGTCAACCTAATAGCACTTTGGGGAGCGCAAAATGAAAATTTTGTTAGTATACAAGAACGCTTTCCTAAATTGCGTCTAGTAGCTCGCGGTACAGAGTTGAAGGTGCTGGGAGATCCAATCGAGCAAGTGTTGTTTGAGCCGCTATTTTCCAAAATCATTGATCACGTATCACGTCATAATAATTTAGATTCTTTACAGTTAGAAGAATTACTGGAGTATTCTGCAAAATCAGAACCACCACATAGTAATAATACGCCTGCTGATCCGATTTTAAAGAGTAGTTTTAAAGGTGAACCGATCGTATATGGTCCTAATGGTTTGATTGTGCGAGCACGTACACCGAATCAGCGGAAGATGGTAGATAGTATTTCATCCAATGATATTTTATTTGCGATTGGTCCAGCTGGAACGGGCAAAACCTATACGGCAGTTGCACTAGCAGTTCGTGCATTGCGTAATAAAGAGATAAAGCGAATAATTCTTACGCGTCCTGCAGTAGAAGCAGGTGAAAATCTAGGTTTCCTTCCTGGTGATTTGAAAGAAAAAGTAGATCCGTATTTAAGACCTTTGTACGATGCGTTGGATGATATGATTCCCGCAGAAAAACTTAAGGGATTTTTAGAGAATAGGACTATTGAGGTAGCACCATTAGCATTCATGCGTGGTCGCACGCTAGATAATTGTTTTGTCATATTGGATGAAGCACAGAACGCTACGGATATGCAGCTGAAAATGTTCTTGACACGTATGGGGCCTACCGCGAAGTTTATCGTGACAGGTGACCTCACACAAATAGATTTACCAAAGAAAACACAGTCCGGATTATCAACTGCGATTAAGCTATTGGATAATATCCCAGGTATAGAGATCGTGCACCTTAATGGTAGCGACGTAGTTCGTCATAAATTGGTTAAGCGAATTTTAGAAGCGTACGGTGATCTTAATAAAGAAAAAAACAATAAAAATTAAATATTTAAGAAGGCATTTCGATGTCGTATAATACAATGAGTTCAATTAAAGAGACCAATTTCCAATTTGAAAAGCAGACTGCTTTCTACAGAGGTAAAGTACGTGATGTATACACGATCGACAACCAATACTTAGTCATGGTTGCATCAGATCGTATTTCCGCATTTGATGTCGTATTACCAAGACCTATTCCTTTCAAAGGACAGGTGTTAAATCAGATCGCTTCTAAGTTTTTAAAAGCTACAACAGATATTATCCCAAATTGGGTGATTAATGTGCCAGATCCATCGGTGACTATCGGTCATATGTGTGAACCATTTAAAGTTGAAATGGTTATCAGAGGATATCTTTCAGGTCATGCTTGGCGTACCTATCGCGATGGTGGTAGAATGCTCTGTGGCGTAGTTTTACCTGAAGGTTTAAAAGAAAATGATAAGCTACCATCACCTGTTATCACACCAACTACTAAAGCTGCTGTTGGTCACGATGAGGATATCTCTAAAGAAGATATTATTGCTCAAGGTATTGTAACATTAGAAGACTATGAACAACTGGAAAAATATGCTCATGCATTGTACCAACGTGGTGTCGAAATTGCAGCTGAAAGAGGTTTAATTTTAGTAGATACTAAATATGAATTTGGTAAAAAAGATGGACAGATCTATTTGATGGATGAGATTCATACGCCGGATTCTTCGCGTTATTTCTTTGCTGACGGTTATCAAGAGCGTCAAGATAAGAATGAGCCTCAAAAACAATTATCTAAAGAGTTTGTACGTCAGTGGTTAATAGAGAATAATTTTCAAGGAAAAGATGGTCAAATTGTTCCAGAGATGACTGATGAAATTGTAGAATCAATTTCGAATCGTTATATTGAACTTTATGAGCATATCACTGGTGAATCTTTCCAATATCCAGCAGATGGAGATGTACTGCAAAGAGTTGAACAAAATGTGAAGCGTGCTCTAGTATCATTATAAAATTAAAGGAGTGAACTATGCGATACACAATTGAAAAACATGAACGCTACGTGGTTATTGAACCATTGCGTAAAATACTTGATGGAGAGGCAGCAGCTTATCTAAAAGGTGAATTTATGTTGAGAAACACTTCTGGTCAACGTAATATTGTACTTGATCTAAATCAAGTTGAAGAGATTACAGAAGATGGTATTCGCATGGGGTTACTAGCACATCGTCTCTGCAATACAGTAGGTGGTGTGTTTATACTTACTTCCTTAAAACAAAGTGTGATGAATATGCTAAATCTGACACAATTAAAATCACATTTTTTGATTGTGAATAATTTATCAGAAGCAGAAGACATCATCTTTGAAAATGAAATACAAAGGGATTTAAGAAATAAATAAGATAAGAAGAATATGAAATTTGAAATATTGGTATTAGGTAATAGTTCTGCAACACCGATGTATGATCGTCATCCTACTGCTCAAATTCTAAATTTCAATGAACAATATTATCTTATAGACTGTGGCGAGGGCACACAGATGCAACTGCATCGGTTTGGCATTCGTAGCAATAAGATTTCACATATTTTCATAAGTCATCTACATGGAGATCATTATTTAGGTCTTGTCGGTTTGTTGTCTTCAATGAATTTGCATGGACGTAAATCTGATCTCCATCTTTTTGGTCCAGCACCATTGATAGAGATTATCGAACTGCAGTTAAGGTATTCTGACACTCATTTACAGTTTAAATTATTCTTTCATCCTACTAATCCATCTAGCACAGAAGTCATTTTACAAACTAATGCTATGACAGTCACATCATTTCCTTTAGTACATCGTGTCGAGACTACAGGATTTAGATTTGACGAATCGAAGCGACCTGCGACATTGATCAAAGAGGAGATAGCGCAACTTGAGATTCCTACAGTTTTTCTTCCTATGCTTAAAATGGAAATGGACTGTACAGATATCGATGGTACAGTGTATCGATGGCAGGAATTAACTGTTCCTGGTCCTGCAGCTAGGAGTTATGCATACTGTTCGGATACCAAAGCATTTGAAGATTATCTACATGATATACAAGGAGTAGATCTTTTGTATCACGAAACCACATTCATGCATGACCTAGTAGATCGCGCAAGAGAAACATTCCATTCTACAGCCTTGCAAGCTGCACAAGTAGCGACACAGGTAGGTGCTAAAAAATTGTTAATGGGACACTATTCAGCGAGATATAAAGAGCTGGAGCCACTTTTGGAAGAAGCAAAATTCGAATTTGTCAACTCAACGTTGTCTTTTGAGGGGAATTGGTATAAAGTTTAGCGATTTAATATATTTTTCGCCATATTTACGCCTTAATTTTAATAGGCGATAATTATGTCTTTCAGCTTAGAAAATCTATTAAGGGACAACATCAAAAGCTTAGTTCCTTATTCTTCAGCTCGTGATGAGTTCAAAGGAGAAGCATCAGTTTTACTAGATGCTAATGAGAATGCGTTTGGATCACCTCTAGACCATTTGTACAACCGCTATCCGGATCCTCTTCAACATCATCTTAAGCATAAATTATCTACTATAAAAGGTGTTCCTGCAGCTAATATTTTCTTAGGAAATGGTTCTGATGAAGCTATCGATATCTTATTTCGTGCTTTTTGTCAGCCTGGTAAGGATAATGTAGTACTCGTTCCACCAACATATGGTATGTACGAAGTATCTGCAAACATCAATGATGTAGAGACACGCAAAGTCAATTTGACTGTGGATTATCAGTTGGATATCGAAGGAATTGCAAATGCAATCGACAGCAATACGAAAATAATTTTTATTTGTTCTCCTAATAATCCAACAGGAAATAGTATTGTACGTCAGGACATTGAAACGATATTGACAAATTTTGATGGGATAGTCGTTGTAGATGAAGCCTATATCAATTATGCGAAACAAAAGTCTTTCACCCATGAACTAGCGGAATTTCCAAATCTGGTGATTCTTCAGACTTTGTCCAAAGCTTGGGGATTAGCAGCCTTGCGCTTAGGAATGGCTTTTGCTAGTCAAGAAATCATTTCGGTATTTAATAAGATAAAGCCTCCTTATAATATTAATCAAGCTACTCAAGACTTGGTTTTGAAAGCATTAGATAATGTTGATCAAGTAAATCAGTGGATAAAAGATGCGGTAGTTGAACGTGAAAAATTAGTTGAGGCGCTAACTCAGCTTTCACAAGTCGAGCATATCACACCTTCAGATGCAAATTTTATCTTAGTAAAACTTAAATACCCTAAAGAACTCTATGATTTCTTAGTCAGTCTAGGAATTATAGTGCGCGATCGTTCGAAGGTCGAACTGTGTGAAGGATGTTTGCGTATCACTATAGGTACGGCAGATGAAAATATTAAATTACTTGCTGCGATAAAGCAGTTTTATATAGCGTAAAAAAATGGCAGATTCAATGAAAAGAGTATTGTTTATTGACAGAGATGGCACGTTAATCGTAGAGCCTGAAGATCAACAAATAGATTCTTTTGCAAAACTTAAATTTTATCCAGGTGCATTACAGTATTTACCACGTATTGCTAAGGAATTAGATTTTGAATTGATCTTGGTTTCTAACCAAGACGGTCTAGGTACAGACTCCCATCCGGAGGCTAACTTTTGGCCGGTCCATCATTTTATTATCGATACTTTAGCTGGTGAAGGTGTTGTGTTTGCCAAAGAGCATATTGACAAAACTTTTGCGCATGAAAATGCTCCGACACGTAAACCAGGTGTAGGTATGTTAGGCGAGTATTTTGATGAAACTAAATATAATCTAGCTGAATCTTTTGTGATCGGTGATCGTGTTAATGATGTGAAACTAGCACAAAATCTAGGAGCAAAGGCGATCTGGTTACGCAATAACGACGAGTTAGGCAAAGCCGAAAGCGTAATGTATGATGAATCTGTAATTGGATTAGAAACTTCTGATTGGAAAGCTATCTATGAATACTTGAAATTGGGTACGCGTACAGGAGAGCACGTACGTAAGACTAATGAGACTGATATCTATATCAAACTAAACTTAGATGGGTCTGGTAAATCGGATATAGATACAGGCTTACCATTCTTCGACCATATGCTGGATCAAATCGCGCGACACGGAGCATTGGATTTGACTGTCAAAGCAAAAGGCGATTTGCATATTGATGAGCATCATACGATTGAAGATACCGGGATAGCACTAGGTGAGATCTTTTTGAAAGTCTTAGGTGACAAACGTGGTATCGAACGCTATTCATATACACTTCCTATGGATGATTGTCTAGCGCAAGTTGCATTAGACTTCGGTGGTCGCAATTGGATAGTTTGGGATGCTTTATTCAAACGTGAAAAAATCGGAGATATGCCTACAGAGATGTTTTTCCATTTCTTTAAGTCATTCTCGGATGCATCAAAATCGAATTTAAATATTAAAGCTGAAGGTGACAATGAGCACCACAAAATAGAAGCTATATTTAAAGCTTTTGCGAAGTCTATAAAGAAAGCTGTACGTAGGGATGCAGATAATATGCAATTACCGAGTACAAAAGGAGTTTTATAAAATAAATGGATTATATAGATGTATATATCATATTTGAAGTAATACATCTATATACGATCTCAAATATATGATAGGAATAGTAAACTACGGTGCAGGTAATATTTTTTCATTAACTGCAGCATTAGACCGAATCGGCGTGAGCTATGGTATGGTAAATACCAAGGAGGATTTTGATAAGTATGAGCGTATCATCATTCCTGGAGTAGGCCATGCTGGTGCTGCTATGAATAAATTACAAGAGACAGGCTTAGTAGATACGATCATGTCTTTGTCCAAACCAGTATTAGGTATCTGTGTCGGTATGCAATTGATGACATCGTTTTCTGAAGAAGGCAATGCAGATCTATTAAATATTTTTCCTTTGAAGACGTTACATTTTGATAAACGTATCACGGAAAAAGTGCCACACATGGGGTGGAATAGTGTTCATATTGAGAATGACTGTCCATTATTCACGAATATTCCAGATAATACTTACTTTTATTTTGTACACTCTTACTTCATTGAGTATGATGCAGTAAGCACAGGAGCATCATGTACGTACGGTGTACATTATTCTGCTGCTATACAAAAAGATAATTTCTTTGGTGTACAGTTTCACCCAGAGAAATCTGGTGCTGCTGGAGAGCAGTTGTTAATTAATTTTTCAAGGTTATAATTTTTTTTATAAATATAATATTATGTATATCATTCCTGCGATTGATGTTTTAGATAAAAAAGTGGTTCGTTTACGTGAGGGAAATTACCAAGATGTGACGACTTACGATATATCATTGGAAGAACAGATCAAAAACTATAAAGCCAATGGTACTGAGATGGTGCATATCATTGACTTGAATGGCGCAAAAGGTGATTTCTCTAATCAGGAATACTTATTTGACATAGTACGCCGTACAGATATGAAAGTGCAGTACGGTGGCGGTGTACGCAGTATAGAGAAGGTAAAAGAATTGGTTGATGCTGGTGTTCACCGTGTTATAGTTGGTACGCAAGCTATCACTAATCCATCATTTTTGGAAGAATTAGCAAAATTGAATGAAGGTCGTGTAAAGTATGCGGATCATATCGTCATAGCTATTGATGTACTGGATGAAGTAATCAAATATTCAGGTTGGTTAGAAAGTTCACCGATCAAATTGATCGAATATATCGACAAGTGTTTGGCATTAGGCTTTTATAGATTTTTATGCACAGATATTTCTAAAGACGGCAAGTTAGGTGGTGTAGGATTGGATTTATACAAAAAATTACTAGCGCATTCACCTATTATTAAACTAATTGGGTCTGGAGGTATTTCGTCTATGCAAGATATAAAAGACTTGAACGCTATTGGCCAGGTAGAATCTTGTGTTGTAGGTAAAGCAATCTACGAGAATAAAATTTCTATTGAAGAAATCAAAGACTGGAATTTGAAATCTTTAATTCGTTTCTAAGATGTTAGCAAAGCGAATTATTCCATGCTTGGATGTGAAAGATGGCCGTACGGTCAAAGGAGTGAATTTTGTGGATCTTCGCGATGCAGGTGATCCAGTAGAATTGGCATGGCAATATTCACAACAAGGTGCCGATGAATTAGTTTTTCTAGATATCACAGCTACGCACGAAAAGCGTAAGACGACAATAGATTTAGTAAAAGCTGTAGCGCGTCAAGTTAATATTCCTTTTACCATTGGTGGAGGGATCAATGAACTCAAAGATGCCGAGATTTTATTAAATAGTGGTGCAGACAAAATCTCGATTAATTCCGCAGCAGTTCGTAATCCACAGTTGATTGATGACCTTGCTAAGACGTTTGGAACCCAATTCGTCGTAGTGGCTGTAGATACGCGTTTCGTGCAAGATAAAAACTTTGTTCACCTACGTGGAGGACGAGATTTGACGTCTATTGAGACGGAGGATTGGATTAAGGAAGCAGAAAGTAGAGGGGCCGGTGAAATACTTTTAACATCGATGGATCATGATGGTACGAAAAATGGTTTTGATAATGGATTATTAAAGAAAATTAATGATCAGTTACATATCCCATTAATTGCATCTGGTGGAGCTGGAAACCAACAGCACTTTGTAGATACTTTCCAATTGGCCAATGTAGATGCCGCATTAGCTGCATCGGTTTTTCACTATGGAGAAATATTAATTCCAGATTTGAAAGACACCTTACGCAGTAATGGTATTAGCGTAAGATAATGTATGAACATAGAAAATCAAGAATATGATAGATTTTGAAAAAGGTAATGGACTAGTACCCGTAATAGTTCAAGATTTTCAAACATTAGAAGTGTTGATGTTAGGTTACATGAACGAAGAAGCATGGGCGAAAACACAACAGGATAAAAAAGTAACTTTCTTTTCTAGAACTAAGAATAGATTGTGGACAAAAGGTGAGGAGAGTGGCAACTTTTTAGAGGTAAAAAGCTATCATATCGATTGTGATCAAGATACTGTATTAATAAAGGCAAAGCCAGTAGGCCCTACGTGTCATACAGGTTCTAGAAGCTGTTTTAACACGCCTTATAATCACAATTTTATAGCAGAATTAGAGCGTATCATCCAAAATCGTTATGATTTTCCATCAGATGAATCTTATGTAAATAGGTTACGCGCTAAAGGTGTGAATAAAATAGCTCAAAAAGTTGGCGAAGAAGCTGTAGAGACAGTAATTGCAGCATTAGCAGAAACTGAGACAGATTTTATCAACGAAGCATCTGATCTAATGTTCCATTTGATCGTGTTGTTGCGTGAGAAGGGCTTGTCGTTAGAGACTATAGCAAAAAATTTAGAATCGAGACACTAGTCTTTAACTCCAATCTTATAAAAATTAAAAGCGATACTCATTGAGTATCGCTTTTTTATTAAACTCTTTTATATGTTTTCCACAATACTTATTAACACTGTGGAAAACTATTGATCGTAAATTCTTTAAAATGATAGTTTAACGTTCTATTCAAAGATTATTAGATTGAAATAGTTAAAATATTTTTCACATAGGTTATTCACATTGTGGAAAGTATATGTGGATAAATTTTTTGTTTTTTATCTAAAAATGTCTTTCTATATAATTTAAAGTTGTTTTTATATCAATATTCTACTAAAATGGAATGTTGATAACTTTGTGAATAGCATTTTGTTCGTGTTAAACGCGTAAGATTACATGGTTATTAATAAAGAAAAATAAAAGAGCTGTATCTTCGTAGCAGAAATTAAGATAGTATGAACGACGTGATTTTATCAGCAACACTAACTGGTCATCAGAATCCTATATATTGTATGACGGTGGATGCTACACAACATAAATTATATTCTGCAGGTAATGATAAAGGAATAGTGGAATGGGATTTAGTAAGCAAGAGCTTCTCACGTGTACTATGTTCCGTTCCAGCCTCTGTTTATCAAATGCGTATAATTGAATCTACAGGTTATCTTGTAGCAGCTCTTCGTAAAGGAGGGTTGTTGGTTATCGATAGAAATGAACCTAAACTGGTGGCTAAATTAGAAGTTGCTAATGGTGCTGTTTTCGCATTTGAAGTAATATCGAACAAGCAAGAAATTATAGTTGTGGATGAATATGGAATGGCATATGTATGGTCATTAGTAACTTTCGAACAATTATACTCATTTCGAATTTCTACACAGACTGTGAGATCTATTGCAGTATCATTTATAGACAATAAGATCTATTTTGGTGATAAATCGGGGAAAGTTTATATACATAGTTTAGTGGATTATCAACATGAATATACTGGGCAGGTGCATGAGCAAAATGTAACGGCTTTGTGTTTATTTGGAGATAAAGTGATTTCTGGAAGCAGAGATGCCAAGCTGTATCAGCTTCACAAAGAAACGTTGGTGAAAGAACGCGAAATCACGCCGCACATGTTTACGGTGTATAGTATCGTCCAATTAGAAAAAGCTAGTTTATTTGCTACAGTAAGCCGTGACAAGACTTTGAAAATATGGAATCATGAATTTAAATTGATGAAAAATATTTCTCGTGATAAAGGGATTGATTCACATACTTTATCTATTAATACGATGGTATATAATGAAACTACATCAGAAATATATACTGCTGGTGATGATAAGCTGATAAAGGTTTGGCAAGTAAAATAATCTAATTACTTATATAAATAAAGAAGAGGAGCTAACTAAGCTCCTCTTTTTTATTTATATAAGTTTCAATATTTCTGAAAGGTATTTTTCGTCTATCTCGTCAAACGTATTTAAATCTTCGCTATCTACATCTAGTACGCCGATGATTTCTTCATCTTTCCATATAGGAAGTACGATTTCAGATTTAGAAAGTGAACTACATGCTATATGGCCAGGGAATAAATCGACATCTGGTACAATTAATGTTTCACGTTGTGCCCATGCTTTACCACATACACCTCTATCAAAAGCTATACGTGTACAAGCTATAGGACCTTGAAATGGACCAAGCACTAGTTGATCATTTTTTACTAAATAGAATCCAACCCAAAAGAAATCAAACTGTTCTTTAAGTGCAGCTGCCACATTAGCGAGATTGGCTATTAAATCGTCTTCACCAGTCAGCAATGCTTTTATTTGTGGAAGAAGAGATTTGTATTGTTCTTCCTTGTTTCCTTTAATAATGTTTAAATCCTCTGCCATAAAAAAAAGTCTGATTATTCCTTTCAAAGTTAAGGAATAATCAGACTCCATTATGTCTAGTAAATGTCTTCTTATTGAAATTGTATGCGAAGGTTTAGACCAAAATATGTGTATGATGTTGCAAAACTTTGAGATGTATACGGCCTCACTGCATTTGAATTATAAAACAATCTAATATTGTAGAATTGATTAATTGTATAGTCCAGTGAAGGATTGATGGTGATACTCTTGTTTCCTGCAGACACTTCAACCTGATTTACATCTGAACGGAATACAGTAGTTTTGCGGTCATTTAGCGCAAAATCAACACGTAGATTGAAGTCATTCTGCCATTTACGATCCGCGAATAAGTTGAATGGTAATTTAGCATTATTTTTACGGTATCCAAGTCCGAATATGATAGATTCATCTGTCATCATAGCGAGCTGACTATTTTGTAAACTTAGATTTAGGTCACGCGAACGACGATACTCTGAATTGATGGATAAATTATTCTGGAAGCGAATATCAATACCAATCAAAGGCAAGAATCGGTCAATTGTAGATACTTGACCATATTGTTCTTTTGGAATAAAATTACCATTGCTATCGCGTTCGTACGGCATTCCATCTTGTTCAGCATAGCGCGCAGTGGAGTTATATCCAGCAATGATGTACTGTGATTGA
>JAZQRD010000190.1:0-3870 GCA_045629405.1 Sphingobacterium sp.
CTATATTTTTTTGTCTTCTAATTTAATACTACTTACTTTGTAGGTATGATTGAATTGGTATTTGCAACAAATAATGTGCATAAGCTTGAGGAAGTACAGGCTATTGTCGGAGATAAGTTTAAAATCAAATCCTTGGCTGACATTGATTGCCATGACGATATTCCAGAGACAGGAGAGACTTTTCAGGAGAATGCTCAACAAAAGACGGATTATTTAGTGAATAAGTATACTATGAATTGTTTTGGTGATGACTCAGGCTTAGAGATTGATGCACTGAATGGTGAGCCAGGAGTTTATTCAGCACGTTATTCTGGTTCTCGTGATATGGAGCGCAATATTGACTTGGTCTTGGAAAAGCTAGGCGATAATTCAAATCGCACGGCTCGTTTCAAAACTGTTATCTCATTATACTTAAATGGTCAACAGTATTTTTTCGAAGGCGCTATCGAAGGCACAATTATAAAGGAAAAAAAAGGTGAAAAGGGATTTGGTTATGACCCGATATTCATCCCTAATGGTTACGATCGCACATTTGCAGAGATGTCTGCAGAAGATAAGAATGCAATCAGCCATCGTAGTATAGCTGTATCAAAAATGGCTGACTTCTTGAAAACAGTTTAAGTTAAAAGTATAAAATTGATAATAAAAAAAGCTCATCCATCGATGAGCTTTTTTATTTAAGGCTGTATATTCTCTTTTTGCGTGTCTTCATTAGGTGGCGACGATGAATTTAATTCTGCCGCTGCGGTATCCCCATCTTTTGGAAGTTCTCTCTTCCGATTTAGTAGATCATCTTTCGATATTGGTCTATCTTGTGGTCGCCAGAGAAATCCTGGAAGGATTTCATTCTCTTGTGTGACTAGTTTGAAAGGATAGACTTTCTGATCGACCTTGCGAACAGTGATGTAGTCGATTATCTTTTTCCCCTCCATAGTTACCTTGATACGGCCACCACGATCATGAAACATCTCTGTAATTCGGTTAATCTTTTCATTCACACTAAAGACTAAATTCTCAGCATTACCATCTACAAATAGTTTTTCAATGTTATTATCCTTAAAAAATGCAGTGATCTGTCTACCTTTTAATTGATTAAACTTTACTGAATCTAGAACAGCATTGACCATGAATGCATTATTCTTTAAAACAGCATAATCCATTTGTTGATTGATAATTTGCATAAATATGGTATCGGCAGATATTTGCGATCCTTCAGCCCAAATCATTGGTTTCCCCATAAATCTAAACATAGAATCTTGCATACCGTAATATACAGAGTCTGCTACAGCTTGCAAATCTGATTTAAATAAGCGTACATTATAATAGGCTTTTACGATACGTGTACGTGCTGTATCCGCGGGATTAACACCAGTTGAATCTTTGATTGATTCTCCATTTTGAGCTATTTTTAATGCTTTATTAATGAGCGTATCGGATTGATTCGCAAAAGGCATCTCAGCATTGTTACGTAAAACAGAATCAGCCTTTAATGTAGTCGAAATATGTTGTCTATCGCCCGGGTTGGTATCCGCTGGCTTAGCTTTTTGCTTCGGTTTAGTGCTTATATTTTTTTTATCGGTAACCGTAGCAACTGCTTTAGGTTGTTCAATCTTTGTATTTGTTGATATATCTACGAGCCCATTAGTTCCCATATCTAAGGCCGAAACTGAGTTTTCATCAGTCTCATCTTCACCATAATCGATATCTACATCTTCCTCTAATAATTGGCCTCCATTACGATCGACTTTGAGATCCAAGGGTAGGTAATCCTTTCTAAGGATCATTTTTGAAAATAGTGTATCCGAAGTCATATATAGCGAGTCAACATCGCTATCAAGTGTATCTATTGGAGGCAAAGATAATTTAGAATACGTACTATCGGTAGTTACGCTATCGGCAGCAATTTTCTCCAAATCAACTTCTGATTTTGGTGATAAAGAATCAAGCTCAGTACTATCATTTTTAGCTTTCTCTTTCTTTACTACTGTGACGATATATGGCTTTTTGGTCATCAAGATTGATTCATCCTCTTGACGATAGGTGCCTTTGCCACCATAAGCATAGAATTTATCGAGTGTATCAACGAATACCACATTGCCATATGCTTCACCTACACCTGTTGACCGATCATAGTGAAGTGTGTCACTTTTAAGGTATTTGCTATCTTGGTTATACAAATTATTTTTGTGGAAGTCTGCTACACCTGATTGCGTATTGTAGACCCCACGCTCCGTGTAGAGATTTTCATTATTCTGACCTTTTATATTAGTCGGGCCGTAGAAATGGGTATCCTTCGTAAGACTATTATATAGCATACTATCTGTATATACCTTTACGGTAGGATTGCGTATGATTACATTCTTACTGAAAAAAGCTTCGCTTCGTGTTTCGAAGTAATAAGCATTTTTAGAAGTAATGGTGTCAGTCTGTGAGATGATACGACCACCACCAGTATATATACCGGTCTTGGAGCGCATATTATACGTCAAATAGTTAGTGGTCAAGGTAGACATACCATCCACCATCTTCACATTCTTAGTCAACGTTGCTAATTGTGCTGTAGCATCATAGCGTAGTCTATCTGCATAGATTACAGTTCCAGAAGGCTGGGTGATAACTACATTGCCAAATGCTTCAAAAAACTGCTGTTTGATATCATTTTCATACAAGTAGCCACTATCAGCAGATAAGGTATTTCCTTTGTGCTCATACACAGGATTGTAGAAAATCATTTTACCCGTTTTAGCATTGATTCTACCATCACTCGACGATACAAGATTTACACGATCAGCTCCTTGCTGAGGCATTTCTAAACCAACAGGTGTCTGTCCGAAAATAATATTAACGAACAGCAATAAAAATATTAAGATAAACCATCTATTCACAAGGGCAAAAATAGATATTTTAATAGCAAAATAATGTTAATTGCTTAATTTTCATGGTAAATAAAATTAATTATTAATGTTTACTTTTGGTACATGGATGTGTTGATTCGATTTAAACGCTATATAGAAGAGAATAAGCTATTTAATATAGAAGATAAGCTCTTATTAGCGGTCAGTGGTGGACGAGATTCTATGTTGTTGCTTTGGTTATGTCATCAAGCTGGTATTGATATGGTAGTGGCACATTGTAATTTCAACCTGCGTGGAGCTGAATCAGATGGTGACGAAGAGCTTGTACGCACGTATTGTGCGCAGCACAAAATTCCATTTTACAAACGTGATTTTGATACGAAAGATTATAGTTTATCACGAAAGATATCTATACAAATGGCTGCGCGAGAATTGCGTTATAGATGGTTTGAAAGTTTGCGTTTAGAGATCGGTGCTAAAGCAATATTGATTGCTCAGCATATGAATGATCATGTGGAGACTGTCTTATTCAATATGTCACGAGGTACTGGATTAAAAGGTTTGTCTGGAATACATGCTATAAAAGAAGGTTCAGCTATCATCCGTCCGCTGTTATTTCTTACACATAAAGAAATAACAGCAGCAGTCAAATTTTATGAAATACCTTATCGAGATGATTCGTCGAACTTTTCCAACAAATATGCTCGCAATAAGATTCGTTTAGATATAGTTCCCCAATTTGAAGAACTGAATCCAGATTTTTTAATGATTATGGATGAAAATATTAAACGTTTTCAGGAAGCAGATGAAATGTTGCGTGAATTGATACACGATTTGCGTAGTCAGCTATTCTTACCTCAAAATGATGGTTCCTATTTTATAGAGCTGAACAATTTAAAAAATATGTCCTTGTCAAAGCATTATTATTTATTCGAACCATTCGGATTTAGTAAAAGTGTGTTGGCAGACATGATTAGTTGTTATGATGGAGAATCAGGACGAATTTTTCAGTCAA
>JAZQRD010000191.1:0-3036 GCA_045629405.1 Sphingobacterium sp.
GTACGCATAAGCGAATGTACATCAAAGCATTTACCTAAAATAATTAGTTAATACTATTTGAATCCTTACCTTTAAGGTACAAAATATGAAAGCATCGTCGTCTAAAGGCTTATTGTTTATATTTATCACAGTTGTCATTGATTCCATTGGTTTAGGCATTATCATTCCGGTGATGCCCAAACTTATTCAAGAACTCATCCATGGCGATTTGAGTCAAGCCTCGACCTATGGTGGATGGCTGGTTTTTGTGTATGCATTTGGACAATTCTTCTTTGCCTCGATACTTGGCAATTTGAGTGACAAATACGGAAGAAGACCCATTCTGCTGTTTTCACTGTTTGGATTTTGTATTAACTATATCTTGACGGGTCTTGCACCTTCAATTCTTTGGCTTTTTATAGGACGCTTAGTAGCTGGAGTCACTGGCGCAAGCCATACTGTCGCAGCAGCTTATATTGCAGATATCAGTACCCCTCAAAATAAAGCACAAAATTTTGGACTTCTGGGCGCAGCATTTGGGTTGGGATTCATTCTGGGACCTGTTTTAGGAGGTGTTTTAGGACAATACGGTTCACGTATTCCATTCTTTGCGGCAGCAGGTTTATGCCTATTAAATGTAGTATACGGCTATTTTGTAATTCCAGAATCCCTGAAACCCGAATTGCGAAGACCTTTTAGCTGGAAAAATGCGAATCCTATTGGCGCGTTTAAACATATAAAATCATACCCAAATATCATTCCTCTGATAGTTTGTATTTTCCTCATTAACATCGCAGCTAACGCTGTGCAAAGTACATGGTCTTATTACACGATGGAAAAATTCAGTTGGGACGAAAGAATGGTGGGATTTTCCTTAGGCTTTGTTGGCACGTTATTGATGATTGTGCAAGCGGGATTGATACGTATTGCTATTCCAAAACTTGGCTTACAAAAAGCAATTCTTACGGGATTAATTCTATATGTAATAGCGTATTCTCTTTTTGGATTTGCTTCTGCCAGCTGGATGATGTATGCGATCAGTATATTTTTTGTGTCGGCAGGAATTGCTGGTCCAGCATTGCAAAGCTATATTTCGGATCGCATTCCACAAAATGAGCAAGGACAAATTCAAGGTGGAATTACATCAGTTATTAGTCTAACTTCTATTATCGGTCCTTTGTTAATGACAAGTTTGTTCGCTTACTTTTCTAAAAAAGATGTGCACCCGTATTTTCCAGGTGCACCATTTATATTGTCCGCTGCTTTAGCCATTACAGCACTTATTATTGCGTGCGTATATTTCAGAAAGAAATGATTTATTTTTGTATTAGACACACAGCATAAGCAACCGCTCCCTCTTGGCGACCGATAAAGCCCATTGTCTCATTCGTGGTAGCTTTGATAGATATATCATCTACATCAAGTCCAGTTGCTTCTGCGATTTTTACCTTCATTTGTGGAATATATGGTTTAATCTTAGGCGCCTCTAAACAAAGCATAGCATCAATATTCCCGAGCGTCCAGCCTTTTTCGCCAATTAATCGCATACATTCTTTTAACAACAATAAACTACTTACACCTTTCCATTTCATATCGGTATTGGGAAAATGATACCCAATATCTTCCAAATTCGCCGCCCCAAGAATAGCATCGCAAATAGCATGAACCAATACATCCGCATCAGAATGCCCAAAAGCACCAGCATGATGTTCTAATTGTACACCGCCCAAAATAAAAGGATGCCCCTCTTTCAACTGATGTACATCAAAACCAAAACCTACTTTAATTTTCATAATAGACGAAAATACGCTTTTAAAAGGACAAAATATTAGTAATAATGGCAAGACTATGCAGTATGTTCTAAAATAATTTCTATTTTTGAATGTTACTATTAATCCAATTCGATCCATACTATGCATAATTTGCGTATACGTTTAGCAGCTATATTTATTACATTAAGCTTATTTACTGTTTTTTCATGTAAAAACAACAGAAATAATGTATCTGATAAAACTGGCGTTAAGTATAACGATCCATATAATGGAGGCCTTCAAATAAATAGAAAAGTTAAACAAGCTCCAGGCCCAGGACTGATAGCAATAGAAGGGGGTACTTTTGTTATGGGCGGAAGTCTCAATGAGGATGTGGCTTACGCGCACGACAATCTCAAACGTCGTGTTACAGTCGCTTCATTCTATATCGATGAGACAGAAGTTTCTAATGCAGACTGGCTAGAATATTTGCATTGGATAGGACAAAATTTCCCTCAAGATCGTAAAATGTACTACGATGCGTTGCCCGATACTTTAGTATGGCGTAATCCTTTATCATACAATGAACCCTACGTGAATTTTTATTTGCGTCATCCGTCTTTCCAAGATTATCCTGTTGTAGGAGTTTCATGGGATCAAGCAAATGCCTATGCACAATGGCGTACTGATCGTGTTAACGAACATATTTTGAGACAAAGAGGGGTTTTAGCAGATTACCAAACAGTTAATCAGCAACAACAAACAAATCCTCCATTCAATTCTGAAATATATTTAAACGGTCAATATCAAGGTCAAGGAATAGATGGTGATAAGATGCCTAAAGATAATCGCCCGGGTGCTCAACAAAATGCACGTCGTACTGTACGTATGGAAGATGGCATATTGAAACAGGCATATCGCCTGCCTACAGAAGCAGAATGGGAATATGCAGCGCTAGGATTGATCGGAAATACTTTCGAAGGCAATATTGAATCAAACAAAACTTACCCTTGGAATGGATTAGGTGTTCGCGATCACAAACGTCGTACGCAAGGACGAATGTTAGCAAACTTCAAAATCACAAGCGGAAATAACATGGGGGTCGCTGGTAATCTAAATGATGGTGGAGATATTACAGTGCCTGTAAAAAGCTATCAACCAAACGATTTTGGATTATACAATATGGCTGGTAATGTCAACGAATGGGTAAGTGATGTATATCGCCAACTCTCATTTGAAGATTTTGAGGATTTCAATCCTTACCGTGGTCATGTCTTCATGGACAACCAATATGAAGATGCGGAGA
>JAZQRD010000192.1:0-14710 GCA_045629405.1 Sphingobacterium sp.
GATAAAGTACGAAATCAGGGCTAATGCTACACCACCAAAAATCACACCGAATGATGAAACTCTCTTCTCAAATTCAAATGTAAAAATTACTCTAGAGATGTATTGTACAAGCATACCAAGTGAGAAGGATATAAATACTGACAATAAGATACTTACAACGATTTCCGATGCTTTTTCCGTATTTATATAATCAGGAAGTGTGCTCCAATCTCCTGAAGTCATCATAATCTTATATAATGCTAAACAGACAGCACCACCTAATAATTCAAATACAATTGATACCGTCGTAGATGTCGGTAATCCAAAATAATTGAATACATCTAATAGGATAATGTCTGTAATCATGACGGCGAGAAATATGACAATCACGTCATTGAAACTGAACATACTCGGGACGTATATACCACTCCGTGCAATCTCCATCATTCCTGATGAAAAGACAGCACCACAAAGAATACCAGCACTTGCTAATATCATTATAAGACGGAATGATAATGCTTTGGATCCTAAACCTGAATTCAAGAAATTCACAGCATCATTACTTACGCCTACCATCAAATCAATTACGGCTAGAACTACTAGGGTAATGATTACTAAATATAAATAGTGTTCCATGTAGATAATAAATGTCTACAAAAGTATGAAGAATAAATTATCTGTATATTAAGTTAATGTTAAGAATTGTGGATTTAATATTTATTACCAAAAAGTTATTTGTTGAATATCAAGTCATAACTGCTCGCCATAAGGTTAATTCCCGCTAAGGATGTATGCACACCATCTGTCGTCCAATATGCACCATTGTTGATTTCGCATGCCTTGTCGAATATGGATTGGTAAGGAATAAATGTAGCTTTGAATTCTTTTGCTACATCTCTAGAAGCTCTTTGATAATTCGCAAATTCAGGGAACCAACTATCGTCTACGTGTTGTACGTTCTTGACGGCGAATGGCTCACCAATTATTAACTTAACATGTGGAAGTTCTTTTAATGTACGTTCTAATAACTTACGATATTGATCTTTGTAAGCTTGAGCTGAACCATCGTAATTACCATTGCGTTTGTGCCAGTAATCGTTTACACCTATTAGTATGCTTAGCACATTTGGCTTCAAGTCTAAGCAATCTTCTTGCCATCTATCATTAAGTTGTGGCACTTTATTTCCAGAAATTCCTTTGTTGAATATTTTTAGGTCTTTGTCGGCATGAACATTAAGCAGTTTGCTTGCGGCAACCATAGCATAACCTCTGCCTAATGCATTCAAATCATTAGCAGCTTTGGCATCTCGGTTTCTACCGTGGTCGGTAATTGAGTCTCCTTGAAATAAGATAACATCACCTTTTTGGAGAGAAATCTTTTGTTCTGCATCAATAAAATTTTCTGCTTTCACCAAGGATGTACCGACTACAGTAGCGCCAAGAGTAGCTAATGATTTTTTTAAGAATGTTCTTCTATTGCTCATAATTTTAGGTTTGTTTACCTAATTTATGAACATTAACAGAATTTATCAATAGCTTCACAAATGATTGTACACGCTTCTCTTATTTCATCTTCAGTAATGGTAAGTGGAGGTGCTACTCGTAGTGCAGTCTCACAATGTAGATACCAATCGATCATGACACCTTTGTCTGCACAATATTTACTAACATTATATACTTGGTCGAAGTTTTCCACCTGTAGACACATCATTAAGCCAAGCCCACGAATCTCTTTTATTTTAGGATGTGCTAGCTCCTGACGAAATAAAGCAACCTTATGGTCTACGCTTTCAATAAGTTTTTCATCTAAGATGACATTCAATGATGCTAATGCAGCTGCACAAGAAACCGGGTGTCCACCAAATGTAGTGATATGACCCAACATTGGATTGGCTTTGATCACATCCATGATATGTTTTGGAGCTACAAAAGCACCTAATGGCATACCACCTCCAATACCTTTAGCAAGCATCAGAATATCAGGAATAATTCCAAAATGTTCAAAAGCAAATAATTTACCCGTACGGCCAAACCCTGTTTGGATTTCATCAAATACTAATAGTGCGCCAACTTCGGTACATTTTTTACGTAAAGCCTGCATGTACGCAATCGTAGGAACTCGAACTCCTGCCTCGCCTTGGATAGCTTCTACAATCACTGCTGCAGTTTGTTCAGTGATAGCTTCTAAATCAAGCTCGTCATTAAACGTTATAAAATCAATCTCGGGAAGGAGTGGAGCGTAAGCTTCTTGGTATTGTGTACCACCTATTAGTGATAGTGCACCTTGCGTACTACCATGATAAGCATTTTTTGCAGCTATTATTTGTCGGCGTCCAGTAAAGCGTTTTGCAATCTTCATAGACCCTTCTACCGCTTCGGCTCCTGAATTGGTTAGGTATACAGAACCGAAAGAATCTGGTAAATGGTCTAATAGCTTAGTTGCAAACTGAACTTGTGGTGCTTGAACAAATTCGCCATATACAGTTACATGTAGATATTTTTCTAACTGATCTTGAATCGCTCGAATAACTTTTGGGTGACGGTGGCCGATGTTGCTTACATTAAAACCAGATACCAAATCCAAATACTTTTGACCTTGTGGACCATATAAATACGAACCTTCGGCTTTTTCGATTTCGATAAGTCGAGGACTTTCTGAAGTTTGAGCTGTATTTTTTAGGAAAAGCTCTCTGTTACTAATCATGTTGTAAATGTACGAAGGAAAAATTCGAGTAAAAAGAGAAAAGCCAATTTGAAACTTCAAATTAGCTTTTCGTAGATGATTACATCGTTTTAATATGACTATTTACCTTTAAGTAAACGATTATGCATCGATGATAATTTTCATAGCTTTCTCTCTTGACGCATTAATAAAGACGTCATAAGCTTCCATAATATTGTCTAATTTGAAGTGATGCGTAATTAATTGATCAATAGGTAACTTATTTGTAGCTACTGCCTTGATTAATAGCGGAGTAGTGTTTGTGTTTACTAAACCAGTTGTAATGGTTAAATTTTTAATCCATAGATCTTGAATATCAAAGTCTACCTTTTGTCCGTGTACACCCACATTAGCAATATTTCCACCTGGCTTCACTATTTTTTGACAGATATCCCAAGTTGCAGGTACACCAACAGCTTCTATCGCTACATCTACACCCTCTTCGCCAACTATTTCTTTAATAGCTTCTAAGACATTAGTATTTCCAGAATTAATCGAATGTGTAGCACCTAATTTTTTAGCCATTTCCAATCTATTATCATCCATATCGATCATAATGATAGTCGCCGGTGAATAGAATTGAGCTGTCAATAACGCAGACATACCAACTGGTCCTGCACCTACGATAGCAATAGCGTCACCCATTTTCACGTTACCATACTGCACGCCAATTTCATGGCCGGTAGGAAGAATATCACTGATCATTACAGCAACATCGTCGTCTATTGATGCAGGAATTTTATATAGACTATTATCAGCATGAGGAATTCGCACATATTCAGCTTGCGTACCATCAATCATATGACCCAATATCCATCCACCACTTTTGCAGTGAGCATATAATTGTTTCTTACAATATTCACACGTCCCGCATGAAGTGATACATGAGATAATAACTTTGTCACCAACTTTAAACTCTGTAACTGATTCTCCAATTTCTTCTACAATGCCCACACCTTCGTGACCTAGGATAATCCCATCTTGCATATACAAGTTCTTACCTTTATAGATCCCAAGGTCCGTACCACAAATTGTAGTCTTTGTTACGCGTACAATTGCATCATTTGCATGTTGAATTGTTGGTTTTGGTTTTTCTTCTAGTGCAATCTGATGATCACCGTGATAAACTAATGCTTTCATAATCTAATATTTATTTAAAGTAATAACGTTCAATTCGAAGTTTTGTTTACTGCCAGCATCGGGGTTATCGCGCTATAGCAATATTTTAATTGCAAGTATTATTAAATGCCATCTAACTTGATAATATTTACGGGACAAGCTTCCACTACGCGTAGATTGTCCTCGACCTCTTCGTTTCGAATGTTAGCTTGATAGACGCCTTTTTTCTCAATTCCACCCAGCAACACTGCTTTACCGTCTTTCTTGGAAATACGCCAGCGTTCAAAAGCGATTTCAACACAAGCATTACAGCCTATACAACGTTGTCTATAGTGAATGAGTTTAGCCATGAGTGTCTACGATTTTATACAACTTATCTGAAGGTCTAATTTTTTCAGCTATTTTAAAGGATATTGTTTGTCCCTTAGTAGCTTTCTCCACCACATCACCAGAGTCAAGGCGAATTTCTTTAACTTCAGCCTCTACATACCCTGTTGTAGGACCAGTAACGATAATTTTATCGCCTGCAAGTAACTGTTGACTTTCAATTAGGAATTCACCAACGCCGACTTTTTCAAAGTATTTGATTCCTTTTCCTAAATATATTTTACGTGTAGTAGCTACCGATCCGTGAACGTTAGACCATTCACCCATTTTACGACCTAAATAATACCCATCCCAGAATCCACGATTGTATACTGCACTCAAGCGTGACTTCCATTCATCAACTTTGTCTTGATTGTAGGTCCCAGCTGTAAATGCATCTACAGCTTCACGATAACATTTTGTGACGTTATACACATAATCAGCTGCGCGACCACGTCCTTCAATTTTGAGTACACGAACACCAGCTTCCAGTATTTTGTCTAAAAAATCAATAGTACATAGGTCTTTTGCAGACATTATGTATTCATTATCTATTTTTAATTCTATACCTTCTTCATCGGTAACAGTATATTCTCGACGGCAGTTTTGAATACAAGCACCACGGTTAGCAGAAGCGTTGTGGGAGTGAAGACTCAAATAACATTTGCCCGATACTGCCATACAAAGTGCGCCATGCGCAAAGATTTCAACCTGTACCAATTCGCCTTTAGGGCCACGAATATCGTTTTTCTCGATAGCCTTTACGATATCGCCCACTTGTTTTAATGTTAACTCTCTTGCCATCACCATAACATCTGCATAACTCGAATAAAATTCTACTGTTTCGATGTTAGTGATATTAGATTGTGTACTTATATGTACTTCCATACCAATCTTACTGCAATAGTTCATTACCGCAAGATCCGAAGCTATCACAGCAGAAATACCAGCTTCTTTTGCTTGGTCTATAATACGACGCATTAAACTAATGTCGTGGTCGTATATAATGGTATTTAAAGTAATATAGCTTTTAACATTATGGTCGCTACATAGTTTGGCGATTTCAGGTAAGTCCTCTACAAGGAAATTATTAGTTTGACGTGCACGCATATTTAGCTGCTCGATTCCAAAATAAACTGAATCTGCTCCTGCTTTTATTGCTGCTGCCATGGCTTCCTTAGAACCAGCTGGCGCCATTACTTCAAATTTCGAATCAACCTTCATTATATCTATTATATGTCCCCAATGGTAAATGAAACAAATTTAAATGATGTGATGATCTAAATAAGTGATAGCGATTACTAGAATAGGTGATAGGTATAATAAGGTCAATAAAAAAGCGCCTCAATCATTGATTGAGGCACTTTTTATTATAGAGTATGAAGCTCTTATTCTGCGATAATCAAGAAGTAATTCTTTTTACCTTTTTGAGCTACTAAGTATTTTTCGTTGATTAGATCAGCCGTAGTTACTATCTGCTCGATATCATTTAATTTAACTTTATTCAATGATACACCGCCCCCTGCAAGCATTTTCTTAGCTTCACCTTTAGATGCAAATACTGAAGCTTTCACAGCTAAAACATCTAAGATATTAATACCTTCAGCTAATTCAGCTTTACTGATAGTAAATTGAGGAACACCATCGAATACATCTAATACAGCATCGTGGTCTAGACTTGCTAAAAATTCTAAAGACCCGTTGCCAAATAAAAATTCTGAAGTTTTAACGGCTGTTTCGTAAGCCTCTTCAGAGTGTGTACGGATTGTTATATCTTGAGCTAATGCTTTTTGGACTGCTCTCGTGTGTGGAGCAGCATCGTGTTCGGCGATAATAGCTTCGATTTCTTCTTTCGAACGTAGGGTGAATATTTTGATCCAACTTTTGGCATCATCATCTGTCGTGTTCAACCAGAATTGATAATATTTGAAAGGTGAAGTTTTTTTAGGATCTAACCATACCGCACCAGATTCTGTTTTTCCAAATTTTTGACCATCTGCTTTTTTGATCAATTGTGTCGTTACAGCGTATGCAGTACCTTGATCTTGGCGACGAATCATCTCCGAACCTGTCACAATATTCCCCCATTGATCCGAACCACCCATTTGCACTTTGCAGTTGTGGTGTTTCCACAGATAATAGAAATCATATCCTTGAATTAATTGATAAGTAAACTCAGTGAATGACAATCCGCTATCACCATCAAGACGTTTCTTTACCGAATCCTTGGACATCATGTAGTTAACCGTGATTAACTTACCTACGTCACGAATAAAATCCAAAAACTTGAAATCTTTAAACCAGTCATAGTTATTTACCATCTTGGCATCGTTCTCACCATCGCCAAAATTTAAAAATTTAGCTAACTGTTGTTGTAAACAAGCAACGTTGTGTTGTAAAGTTGCTTCATCTAATAGATTTCGTTCTGCCGACTTGAAAGATGGATCACCGATCATACCTGTTGCGCCTCCTACAAGGGCTACTGGTTTATGTCCTGCATTTTGAAAATGGATTAAAGTCATGATTTGAGTCAAATGGCCCACATGTAAAGAATCGCCAGTTGGATCAAAACCGATATATCCAGATACTTTCTCTTTATTAAGTAACTCTTCTGTACCGGGCATAATATCCTGAAGCATGCCTCTCCAACGTAATTCTTCTACAAAACTCATAACAATATGATTTATATTTTTATATTTAAGGAAGCAAAGATAAAAGTTTACATTATATTATTTCGATAATTAATATTTAATTACCCTCACTTGAATTTTTTATCACATTATTATTTTGAACGATCGACCACATCAGCAGAGCAGGTGTTAGGAACCATTTTGCCTGATTTGTTGAAGAATGTCGATAAGCGATACGCTTTCAAATTAGAACGATATGAGCAAAAAATATTGCAGCAACCAGCCTTCGCTGATATTACTGTAGGGTGGAAGAGACACGTGGAGGTAGATCGGGTCTTTCATAGTGCTGCTTATTTTGCGCATCATACACATGTACTGAGAAAGATAATTGAGGATATTATTGTCGATTTACCCGTCAGGGGAACTTTTCTCGCACATATATCATTCGAGCTATTATTGGATCATCGATTAATAACTGATAAACTGGTGTCAGTCGATAATTTTTATGAAAAACTTGAAAAAGTAGATCGATCTATACTAAATTCTTATTTAGCTCAGTTCGAATTAATAAATATTGAACAATTTAACACATTTTATGATAAATTTGTAGAATCGCGATATATTAAGGATTATGCAAAGATTGATAATTTACCTTACGCATTATTCAATATATGTAAGCGAGTGTGGGATTTTACACCAACAACGAACCATTTTGAATCTTTGGCTGAGCGTATAAATGTTTATCAGCAAGATCATATGCAGCAATATCAACTTATTTATAAGGAAATTGAAGACTGCCTGAATTAAGAATATTAAATAACAAATATCAATTTATATGAAAAATCAACTTTTCAGGAAGAAAAGTTTGCTACCTTTATGTAAAACAAATGATATGTAACGATATGTTGTTAAAACGCACTTTATAAGCCTCTTAAGCCAATTTGTACACGTTTGTCGTTTTTATTTCGCTTGACCTGACATCAAAAGGATTTAAAAAAAGATTTACAAATAATTTACAACGGAAAATGGCTACTGTAAATGCGGTAATATTAAAACATCAAAAAAAACTTGATGGTACCTGGAATGTCAAAATTTCAATCAATCATAAATCACAAGCTCGATATATTGATACGTCAGCTTATGTAACCAAATCTTCTTTGGACACAAAGGGAAAGTTAAAGCAAACTTATATTGATAAGAACTTTGCGGCGAAGCTTACCGAATATCGTAACATCATTGCAGCGCATGGTGCTCGAATTGATTATATGACTTCAGCTGATATTAAGGAAATGCTATTGCTGACCAATTCTAAAGCGAAGGTAATTGACCTCCTTGATGAATTACGAATTAGTTCTGAAGCTTTATTGTTTTCTGGAAAAAAGTCTAAAGGCGATAACTATAATGCGCTGGCTAGGCATTTGTCAGCTTTTGTGAATTCATCCAAACTGAATATCATTAATATTACATCACTATTCTTAGAAGAATTTGAAAAGTACTTGATCACTAAGGTGTCTTTAAATTCTGCTATAACTTATCTTGGTTGTCTAAAAACAGCTATTGGAGAACTACGCCGTAAGCATAATAATCCATCGATCAATTATTTTCCAATAGAGAGTAATCCATTTGATTACTATTCTATACCTAATAGACCAGTCACAAAAAGACGTAATTTATCCCTGGAGAATGTTATTAAGATTTTGGAATACAAACCAAATGGTAAGCTAGAAACTATAGCAAAAGATATGTTTATTCTTTCATTCTGCTTATGTGGAATGAACGGAAAGGATATGTACACCTATTTAAATCGTGAATTGAATGTAGGTGATACCTTAGAATATAAGCGTAGTAAGGTTATGGGTAAGCGTAAGGATGAAGCGCTAACAAATGTACTTATACTAGAAGAGTTTGTTGATCTATTCAATAAATATGCTGGTAATATACAACGTAAATATGTAGATAGTACTGCTTTTAAGCATATGCTTCATCGTGGATGGCAAAAGATAAGTGAATCTATTGGTTTTAAATGTACTATGTACTATGCACGACACAGCTTTGCAAATATTGCCCGATCAGTATGTAAATTTAGTAAAGATGATGTTTCCTTTGCACTGAATCACAAATACGGTATGGATATAACTGATGTGTATATAGATCCTGATTTCTCCGTAGTACATAAAGTACAGCGCGCAGTAGTAGATGTAGTATTTAATAAGGTATAGGGGAGTAGATTAATCTATTCCCCTTTTTTAATATCTTGCTCAGAAAGTAACACCAATACACTTTTAAGTGTTTGTTGAAGTTTAGCCAACTCATTCTCGACTTTAGCTAACCTATAAGATAAGGTTTGTTCTTTGCTGTGTGGCCTAGCTGAGTAAGTTAATTCTTCTGTATCCATACCTAATTCACTCAACGCAGCAACGACAGCCACACTTGGTCCTTGATGACCATTTTCAATACGTGAAAGTGTTGGATATGATATATTCAACATTCTTGCAAAATCTTCAGACTTAAATCCCTTCTCTAGTCGGAATGATTTAATCAATTTTCCAACTTCTTTGAAGTCTTGCGTGTGTGGGGGTGTGGATTGTGTACTCATAGTCAACTCTTAAAAAATCGTAAGGTTCGCACCTTGACATATTTATTGATAATTTTAATTTGATGTTATCTGTTATAGCGTCTTGCAAGGTATTTATGACCGTTTGATAAATGTCTGTAGTATTTGGATATATATGTATTCCAAATGTACCACCAGCATCATCCGACGCTAATAACGATACTTCTATTCTGTTGCCATATCTTTTTGATGGCCTTGTAAGTGGATAGACTTCCATAGTAGGTGCCAGGTAGCGTGTAAGATGTATAACGACCTCCCATACTTCTAGTGCGCTATTCTTAGGCTCTATCCACATATATTTATTAAACTAATATTCTTTTGATGACGTTATAGATCTCCATTACATCATCTAATTTGATAGTAAAATCGGGGTATTTGTCTTTGTTTGGATTCAATGATCGTAATACGAGTTCGCCTGTATTTAGATCCTGACTAGCAATTTGTTTTACGACAATCCCTTCAGTCTTGTGTACTATCACGTAATTAGGCCAATTATGCGTATGGAATTTACTTGTCCAGTGTTCGCGGCCTATCTCTCTACAAAGTAATACCGTGCCGTCTGGAATAGCTTCTTTAATATCGCCATTATCCATACTGTCACCGGCTACTTCAAAATGTCTGTATTTTCCTTTCACAAATTTATCAACGGTAGTAGTGTATTTAGGTAGCATATCTATATATTCTTGGTCTTGAAAGCCTAATAGATATCCTGCTTGCGCATGGATGGGGACCAGCTCCGCAGTCAAGATATAATAACCAGGGCTTATTTCTTTTATTGGTGTAGTGGAAGTATCATCGTCAGTATGGTGTCCGATGTACTTAGCATTTTCTTTGGTTTGAGGTGGGAAGATGAAATCAAAATCTTCTTGATTAGCCTTTAAGGTGATTAATACAGCACGCGCCTTTTCAATATCATCGTCAGAAATGAAATCACTTAACTTCAATAAATTAATTAAAGTGTTACGCCCAAATCCAACGTAATTTTCATTTGCCTTATTCGTAATTTCTTCCTGCTTCACATTAAGTCGTTTCATTAAACGCTTGATGTAATTCCCTTTGTGTAACATGGTACTGTGCGTATATGTGTATTTATGTTTATTAAGTTTGTAAACATTATAAACTTTGTAGATAGAAAACTACAAATATTGTTTAATAATATTTGAAATGTTTAAAATGTTTACTAATTTTGTTTTGTCAAGTCAAACAAATATAAACAATTACAAACAACGTGCGTGCCAAAGGGGTAAAAAATGTATGTTTTAAAACAAAATAAAACAAATTAAACATGGTCGTAGAAATTACAGATAAAGTTCAATCACCATCTCTAAAACGACTTTTAGATAAATTGGAAGTCGGGGAATCTTTCCCAATAGAGAATGGAAAGGAAAAAGCAGTAAGACACGCTGCATGGAGATATTACCATTCGGTTGATGGAGTAGATAAAGAATTCACCGTAAGACGCGATCCTATCGATGAGCTAAACTTCAGATGTTGGAGGGATAAGTAATGGCTGTAAAACTAGATTATAAACTAGCGTCATTACTAGGGCAGGCAGCCGAATTAGGAGCGATGAAATTAGCTACAGAAATGGGGTTGATCAAAGCAAAGATGTCTAAAGCGGCTGCATATAAAAGATACGGTAGAACGCAAGTAGAACGGTGGATTGCAGAAGGTGCAGTTATTCCAGTTCAAAAGGATACTAAAGGTCACTGGGAATTAGACCAATTACAATTACAAGCGCTCGAGATGAGCAAGAGCGCAGTCCAATTTATAGACATATGATGAATAAAGAAAAAATTCGCTCACTAGTAGAGCAAATGATTAATCAGGTAGATGCACTTCAAAAAGAAGTGGCTGCGATTAAGGTAGAATTATCTAAGTAAACACACAAGGCAGGGCAAGGCCTTTAATAACTAAAACTAAATGAAAGGACGTATTTCAACTGGGAATGTGCAACAAGGTAGTACATTACCCGAAATCGGTAGAATTAAAGTAGGAGAGAAGTCAGCAAAAGGTTTTCCTACATCGTTGGATTATTTTAAAGCAACTGGAAAATTCGCGAATCAATTTACAGCATTATTTGGTGATAAACCAAATGAGCTATACATCGCATTCGTCAGCAATGACATTAGCGAAGTATGTAATGAACGTTACGAAGCTTGGGATAAAGGTAAACGTTTAGGTTATGGTGACGGCGAAACATTTACTGTGTGGAATCCAACAGTAGGAACGTATGAGCATAATCTTAGTAAAGAAGATCCCAAAGTAAAAGCATTAGGCAAATTATGGAGTAGAATGTTAACACTTCGCTTCGTATTGCTTAAAATGAAAGGTGTCTTAGGTTATTGGACATTTGAAACAAAAGCCAAAGAAACAACTATTCCAAGTATTGTGAAGGCTTTTGATATGGTGATGGAGCGTAGTGGTAGTATTATTGGCTTTCCATTCTCGCTTGTGGTTGAGAAAGTGCAATCTTATACTCCAGGAATGGCTAAGAATTACCCAATTGTAAAACTTATTCCAAATTTCACTGAAGAAACAATTGAAGCTGTACGCGGATATGTTGAAGCAGGAGGTGAATTAAATCGTATAACAACTAACATGATTACTTCGGGTGCTATTTTAAATGCTGGAGTTAAGCAGTTGGGTGGTGGAGTTGAAGCAGAGGTGTTTACTGAAGTTGAGGAGGTTGGGTAATGGCAATCACAATAGAAACTATCAATACGGATTGGTTCAACGCAGATGCGTTACGCCTTCCATCATATAAAGTAGGTCGTGTCAATTTTGGTGCAGGACGTGCCTACATTCGTCTTAATCAAGACGGCGCACCATGCGAAAATCCTTTGCGTCTATACACTTCACTTACAACAGCTATCAATAGTTGTGCACCAATGGAGCAACCATTATTAGAATGGTACTGCAAACATGGTATTGAAGAAGCTGGACGAAAATTAGAGATCGCGCAACATTACGGTACGCTTATGCATACTGAAATAGGTAGATGGTTGATGGATGGTCAGTATGATTTCAGTGAAGGAGCTGTAGAAGCTGTAGTTGAAGATTACTTATCACAACATTCATTTTATCAACCTGAATGTAGCCAATGGTCATATAACCTTCGTAAAGATGTAGCAGCATTTTGTCAATTCTTTTTTGAATATGAAGTGAAGCCATTAGGTATAGAGTATGTGTTATTGAGTGAAAAAGGTTTCGGTACGCTTATCGATTTAGTGTGTGAAATGACTATTCAAGTAGATGGTTATTCAGATACAGAAGTATATAAGTCAGGACCTCGTAAGGGGCAACCTAAAGAATGTAAAGTTGATAAACGTATTCGTGCTATTATCAATTTCAAATCGGGTCGTCATGGCTTTTATCGCACAAATGGTATTCAACTTGAAGCTGAACGCCAACTTTGGGAAGAGAATTTTCCTGATTTGCTATTAGATGCTGCATATAATTGGTCGCCTAAAGATTGGACAGGCGCTACACCGACATACAATCTTAAAGATTGGACAGGTGATATTTCATCAGAGGAAGTTGATGCAATTCTAACATTGGCAAATATTCGCTATGCAAGCAAAGCAGAGCGTAAACAATATACTTCTATCAGTGGTGTGTTATCTATTGCTGATCGTGCAGAGGGACTGACTGGAATCGTGAAGAAGGAAGCTATTACAGAATTTGTTAATCGCAAGTTCGGTTTTAATGTGGGAGTAAGCGAGTTGGAGCCTATTTCGAGGTGTACGGCAAATCACCGTACACCTGCTGTCGGCAATACCGATATCAGCTCACCAGTAGTTAACAAACCTATTTCATCACCATTACCTATTTAATCATGTCTACAGAATTAGTTATCCTAACTCAAACAGACCTGCAAAGTGCAGGTTCTGTTCTTGAGAAAGCATCTTCTTATCTAACGGCTTATCAAAAGAAACATGCTGATCTATTAAAACGTGCTAACAGTGCAGGCCCCAAACTGCCAAAAGAACTTGACGATGATCTAATGGCTTGGCAGGTGTCTGCTAAGAAAGCTGGATCAGTTATGGAAGAAGCGCGTAAGCCTTATACAGGAAAGGCACATTCGTTCATCAAAGCTTTTACAACAGTAGAAAATGAGATTAGCAAAAGCTTATACGATGTTGTCCAGAATATACGTGATAATTCAGCAAAACTACACGCTGAAGAAGCTGCAGCTCTACGTGCTAAAGAGCAAGCTGAATTAGCTGCAAAGCAACGTAGAATTGATGATAAACTTAGCTTAGAAAATCAATTGCGCGCTGGATACGCAAAGTATTTACAAGGGATTAAAAACTTGTTATTGCGTATTCATGCAAATGTAACCTTAGAAACGTATAAGGATGCTTTATATCAATTAGAAACGTTTACCAATGTTACTATTCCACAAGACGAATGGGAGAAAATCGAGTTGGTTGGTCCAGCTGATCTAATATCTGAAGTTCGTACAGTTGAGAAATTTGAAGCTTGTAAAGCTCACTTTACTAAAGAGATTGCTGAACAGGCTAAATACTTACTTGATCTAATGCCAGCACGTAAAGAAGAATTGGAACGCGGCGAGTTGGAAAGTAAGCAGGCAGCTGAATTAGCTTTGAAAGCTGAGCAAGAAGCAGAAGAAGCACGTAAGATAGCTGATGCACGCGCTAAGCAAGAAGCTGAAAAAGCAAAGCAACAAGTACAGGTGTCGGCAATGATTAATGAAGCTAATCGGGATTTGGAAGCTCCAAAAGCAATAGAATCATACTCTATTAATGTGACATCAATGGACGGATGGCGTGCAATTATCGATTACTATATGATGTATTCGGGTACTTCTGCTGAGAACATAGGAAACATCAAATTAGATCAGATGAAAGCGTTTGCTGAAAAGCAAGCAAAAGCAACTGGCGAATTAATTACACATGATGACATTGTTTATCAAGCGAAATATAAAGCTGTAGCGCGTGCTACGAAAAGAAATGCAGCTTAAAAATATATTACTAACAGCAATAGCAGCTATACTGCTGCTATTTGCTATCACAGAACAAGCATACTAACCTTAATAAAATGAACTATCAATATAAAGTAAGAGAATTTCAATTAGCATCAGGTCAGCCGGTATCAGATAAACCTTATACGCTGACTAAAGAAGAGTACGATTTCCGTGAAAATCTCCTAATGGAAGAAATCCTTGAATTGCGCGAAGCTATCATAGATAATGATAGAGTGAAGATAATGGATGCACTATGTGATATAAAGTATGTCAATGATGGTACTGCTAAT
>JAZQRD010000193.1:0-21512 GCA_045629405.1 Sphingobacterium sp.
ATCTTTGGCTAAGCCGAGCTCTGTAGCGATTCGCTCAAAAGCTTCCTTCTCACATTGAAAAAAACCATATTTTTTACGATGATGGTTACCCTTTATATGACCATCTATAGCAGCACAAGGGTATTTGACTATAGAAGCTAAGGTCGCATATGTCAAAGCAAAACCTTTCGTATCCTTACCATTAAATGCATGTGTCAAAATGCGTAAAGCATTAGCGTTACCTTCGAAATTAGTAATATCAGCCCATTGTTGCGGTGTCACCTGTTCTTGGTACTTTTTACCAGCCCCCTCTGTAAAATAAGAAGAGATTGCAGCTTCACCAGAGTGGCCAAACGCTGGGTTTCCGAGATCATGTGATAGGCAAGCAGCCGAAATGATATTGCCTACTTCTTGCAAGAATGGTACTTCCTCATCAATTTGAGGATTCTCTTTCTTCATCAAATTATAAAATAGGCGACCTAAGGATCTACCTACAGATGCAACCTCTAAACTGTGTGTCAACCTATTATGCACAAAAACAGCCCCAGGCAAAGGAAACACTTGTGTTTTATTTTGCAAACGACGAAAAGGTGAACTAAAAATTAGTCTATCGTAATCACGCTGAAATTCGGATCTAGCATCAAATTGATCATTGGGCATACGATCTTCATAACCCCATCGTTTAGCAGAAATAAGTTGTTTCCAGTTCATCAAATATATCAGATTGTATTAGACAAATATAAGGTTTATAGAACACTTGAATAGATATTTAAACCCTACAAAATGGAAAGTTATGCACAAAAAAGACTTTCATCATTATTCTTTAGCTTCTCTGCCTTTTTTTGTAATTTTAGCTAATAAACTCATTAAGCCATGTCAATTTATAAAATACCTGATACGAAGAATTTCGAGCACGAAGTGCAAGGCAAAAATGTCCATCTCTTTACATTACAGAATCGTGCCGGAATGCAAGTGGCATTAACCGATTACGGTGCAAGACTTGTAAGTGCATTAGTACCGGATAAAAATGGTAATTTAATAGATGTTGTGTTAGGTTTTGATCATATAGAAGGTTATCTGAATGCAAAAGAAAAATACCATGGAGCAACTATCGGTCGTGTCGCTAATCGTATCGGAAAAGGTACTTTTACACTTGACAGCAAGCCATATACCTTAGCGCAAAATAATGGCAGCAATTGTCTACATGGGGGCATTGAAGGATTTCAGTCGAAAGTATGGGACAGACAAGTAAATCTGAAAAAAAAGGTGACTTTCTATTATGTCTCAGCAGATGGTGAAGAAGGATTCCCTGGCGAAGTAAAGACTTGTGTATCCTATGAACTAACTGATGAAAACGAAATTGTTATTCATCTGCGAGCTAGTGCAGATAGAAAAACTATTGTAAATTTAACCAATCATGCATATTTTAATCTTAACGGTGAAGGCAATGGCGATATATTAAACCATTTTGTAACGATTCATGCTGATGAGTTTTTACCTATCAAAGACAACAATACGCCTATTGGTAATATCATACCAGTGGAAGGTTCAGCTTTTGACTTTCGTGAATCCAAAAAAATAGTTGATCAAATTGCTTCACATGAAGAACAAATCTCGCTTGCCAAAGGATTTGATCATACTTTTGTCAATACGCAACCAATCAGCTCGCCTATCGCAGAAGCTTACGCAGAGGAAAGTGGCATTGTATTAAATGTATTCACTGACAATCCAAGCTTACATTTCTATACAGGCAATTTCTTAGCAGATGATCAGGGTAAATCAGGGCACAAATATCTTACTCATGGAGGATTATGTTTTGAAGCGCAACACTATCCTGACGCGCCAAATCATGCAAATTTCCCTTCGATAATAATTGAGCCTGGAAAAGACTATGAACAAATAATAATTTATAAATTTGGTATTCGTAAATAAATATAAACCCATGATAAGAAAAATTATTCCAGCGGCTTTAATTATCCTAGCTTGCAGTGGAACTACAGCGTCAGCACAAGTTGCTAAACAAAAGGGTGCTACACTTGAGCAAATAAGTAACCATGTCAATACTCTGATTCAAAAAAATACAGATGAAGCGAAAGCTGATGTTATCAAGGAAGCTCAAGCATTAGCTGCGAGTAATGATGAAAGCTTTGTGAATTTTGCGGTTCGTATTTATTCATATTTGGGAAATAATGAAGAAGTTGAGAAAATCAATAAATCAACTTTGAAAAAATTTCCTAAAGGAATCAAAGCTAGACAAGAAGCTTACAATGCTATATTCAATGAAGAGTCAAACGAAAAGGCATCAGCTATTGAGAAAAAATACAATCAATGGCTAAAACAATACCCTTCATCATCATTTGACGCTAAGAACCAAGGAATTTACGAGCAAGCTTTATCAAGCATGTCTTTCCTTTACTTAAAGGAAGGAGACGAAGCTAACGCTCAAAAATACTTAAGTCAATTAGAGCAAGTAGAGAACTTCCCTATTTATGCAAGTACGCTATCAAGTGGGTTAGTTAAAAATAATCAAGCGAAAATTGCTCTTCCAATTGCGGCTAAAGGATATGCATTGAGTGAAGCTGCATTTCTATCTTCAGATCCAAAAGTTAAAGGTAGCGCAATCGCAACGAGATATAATAGCTTAGCTCCTATATATGCACAGATTCTTTCTGCTGAAAATCAACATGAAAAAAGTGCAGAAATTCTGGATAAGTTCTTTGCCAATAATCCGAGAGCTAAATCTTCTTTAGAGTCCTTATTAACGCAGACTAAAAACTATCAAAAGATAGGTCGTGACCTAGATGCATTTAATTTATTAAACAATCAATTGGTTACACAAGGGTCTTCAGAGATTATCGTTAATGCTATAAAACCAATCTACGAGAAATTAAATAATCAAAAAGGCGATTTTAACAACTACTTAGAAATCACGAATGCTGCAGCCAAAGAAGCTACTATCGCTAAATACAAATCTTCTATGATTAAGAAAGAAGCACCTAACTTCTCTTTAGTAAACACGGAAGGTAAAACAGTTTCCTTGGCTGATCTAAAAGGTAAAGTTATTGTCTTAGACTTCTGGGCCACTTGGTGTGGACCATGTAAGATATCTTTCCCAGGTATGCAAGCAGCAGTCAACAAATACAAAGATGATAAAGAAGTAGAATTCTTATTTATCAACACTTGGCAGACAGAGAAAAACTATAAAGAAGTCGTTGAAAAATTCATCAAAGAAAATAACTACACATTCCATGTGTTATTCGATGAGATGCGCGACCGCGCGAAAGCTACTACAACATCGTTTGGTGTACAAGGTATCCCACATAAAGTTGTAATCGATAAGGAAGGTTATATCCGATTTGAGTCGTCTGGCGGTTCTGCTGATATTCAGAAAATTGTGACGGAATTAGAAACTAAAATAGAACTTGCTAGAAAAGGCTAATACTATTTTAAATAAAAAAGGCTGAGCAAATGCTCAGCCTTTTTTATTTAAAATCAGACACTATTAATCAACGCGTTGAAAAACTCCTTCTGCATTGAACTTAAGATCAATACCATTTGTTAACTCAACATCGAAACCATTTTTTTCTTTTTCGATACCATTGATTGTAGCACTTGGATATTCTGTACCAACATAATTAACTATTGGTGTTAGGATAAAACTAGTAGTAGTAAGTGGGTTAGTATCTATGCGCGCTTCGACATCCTTCCACTGACCTTTATCATCAAATGTAATATCTATTCCATTCTCTAATACGACATTATATTCTAAACCCGAGATACCTTCTTTTTCTTTCACTACAGATACTACACGTATCTCTTTAAAATGCTCATTTAAGAATGTATTTGCTATAGATGGAAGATTCTCTTCTTTAATTAGTTCTTCTTTTTCACATGAAACTAATGTAAAAGCTACAGCTAGTAGCATCGATAATTTTAAAACTATTTTTTTCATTTTTTTTTAAAGTTTACTATTTATATCTCGTTTTATTATTTACAAATTCTTAGTCATCAACACGCAAAAATTCACCTTTACTATTGAATGTTAGATCTAATCCGTTCGTCAATTCGATTTCATATTTACGATTCGTACGCGTTATTTTAGTTATCTTATTCATCGGAAAACTTTTATTAACATAAGCCGTAATACGTTGCGGAATGATGGCTACTGGTACACCGTGCACTTTATCTTTTATTTCTTTCCATAGACCATTTTGATTAAACTCAAATTCCGAACCATCTTTCATTTTCACCTCATATTCTTTAGAACTAAGAAAGTTTTCTTTCTCCATTTTGATATAAGAGATATCTTCTACACGAACTAACTTAGCTATGAATTCCTGCGATGACTGTGGCAACTTATTAAATTCGACTATCGACTGTTGTGCGTTAGCAACATGACCTATCGAAATAGCTCCCATAAATATTAACGTTTTTATCATCTTTTTCATATATGTGTTATTTTATTATATGTCAAAGGTGCGATGAGAATTAGGAAAGATTTGGGAATAATTAGGACGTTTTCAAATTTTGCACAGAAAATTTGTGCATATTCTGTATATATTCATATTGAATATCCAAATACGGGTAAATATTCAAAATAGACTTCACGATAGACAGACCTAAACCATTAGACATATTATCTTGATTTCCTTTATAGAATCGCTCAAAAATGTATGCAGGGTTGAGCGCTCCTACTCCACTTGAATTCATTATATCTACTTTATCGCTATGGATATGAATCTTTATTATTCCGTCTGGAATATTGTATTTTAATGCATTTCTTAAAAGGTTAGAAAACAATATATGCGCTAAATCTGGATTTATATCTACGATAAAATAATTCGATTCTTCACATTCTAACGTAATATTTTTAAAAGAAATTACATCTTCTAAGTCTTCCACTATGGTGCGAATTACCGAATTAAACACTACAGATTCGATATGTCCATACTGTTGATTGTCGATACGTGATAGCATCAATAAACTCTTGTTCAGATTCACCATCCTATGCAGACTACTTTTAATCTCAACGATTTTGGAGATCTGCGTATCATTTAGACTATCATCCTCTAACATCAATGCTAATTTGTTCAGTGTAACAGCTAGCGGAGTCTGTAATTCGTGGGATGCATTTTCTAAAAATAATTTCTGCTGATTAAAAACTTGCTCATTGCGCAGGAGCATGGTCTGTATATGATTGGTCAATAAGCTAAATTCAGCTATCTGAGTATTTACAGGTTCAAACTTCTTACCGTCACCGAATCGATAATTATCCAAATGCTGCAAGATTTTATTGAAAGGTTGCCAAGCTCTACCTAATACATAATAATTAATTATGAATATACTCAGCAAAAGTACAATGTACAGCACCACTAAAGATATGCCTAGATTAACAAGAAAATCATCCTCTTCTACCGTAGAGGTACGTAGCTCCAAATGAAAAGGTTGTCCATCGACACTATAAAATCCGGTACGCAATACACGATAAGGTTCTTGCTCTCCATCATATGGCATATAGATAAACTCTTTAGAAAAATTATTTACGTCAACTACATCACTCGGATCAGCAGGATATATGATAAATTGATTGACACCAAATTCTTTCGAATTCTCTAATAATGTTGGATTTTTATATGCTTCCCTAATGATGAGTATTTTTTGATTTTTAAGACCGTCATCAATATTATCATACACTTCATCCATAAGTACAGCATAAAATAGTGCTGCCCAAAGTGCCATCACGACCAATATAGCGATGACAATATACTTGTTAGTATGATTTTTGATTGATACACTCATTTTACACCAATTTGTACCCTACTCCATATACAGCTTGAATATCCATATCAGCATTCGCATCTTTCAGTTTCTTGCGAATATTTTTGATCTGTGAATATATAAAATCCAAATTATCAGCCTGATCAACATGATCTCCCCATACAGTTTCCGCAATCATAGTTTTTTCTAATAATTTATTAGGACGTAAAATGAAATAATAAAAAAGATCATATTCCTTTCTGTTGAGTTGCAGTATTACATTATCAACTTTGACAATACGTTCGTCTGGCAATAATTGTACATTTTTATAGGTAATACTTTTTTCGCCATGATGCGCATGACGACGAATGATAGATTTTATACGTGCAGATAATTCGGCTAAATGAAAAGGCTTAGCCAGATAATCATCTGCACCCAACTCTAGACCATTGACTTTATCTTCCACTGAATCTTTTGCAGAAAGTATCAATACTGGTTGATCAATATGCTGCTGCTTCATCGCTCTCAAAATATCTAACCCAGATCCTCCTGGAAGCATTATATCGAGCACGATACAATCGTATTGATAATTTAAGACCTTAGACAGACCTTCCTGGAAATTATGAGCACGCTCAACAAGAAATTTTTCTTTCTCCATAAACTCTTGCATACTAGCAATTAAGCCCAATTCATCTTCAATAATTAATACTTTCATCCTTACAAAAGTCGTAATAATATATAGAGAATTGGGAAAGATTTAGGAATACCGATTAAATAATTAAAATACGTTAACTATTTATTGATTAATATAAAAAATAAGCTATACAAAATCTATTTTTTAGCAAACAATTACCTTATTTTTACGTTATAATTCACAATAAATTACGTTAACAGAGATACTTAGATTTGAACAGATATACCCGTGTTATAGTCCGCACGCTATTATGGATCATTGGTTCAGTAATAGCTTTAGCTCTTTTACTTGTATTGCTAATACGTTTACCAGCAGTACAGAATTATGTTGCCGATAAAGTTTCTAACTTCTTAGAAACAAAAATAGGTACACCGGTAGATATTGGCTATGTCAATATCACATTTCCTAAAATGCTAGTACTGGAGAATGTCTATTTTGAAGACCAATCTAGAGATACCCTCGTCGCAGGTGAAAAATTGAAAGTAGATATCGATATGTTCAAATTATTGAAGAATACTATCGAAGTACAAGAAATTCACCTAGAAGGTATCACGGCCAAAATAAATCGTACAGCACCAGATGGCGCATTCAATTTTGATTATATCATTCAAGCATTCGCATCCGAGTCCGAAAGCACTGCCACTAGCGATACCACATCTGCTTTAGTATTTAAGTTGGATAAAGTAAAGCTAGACCGTATCCGATTTGCATATGCGGACGATATGATTGGTACTTCAGCAAACATATGGCTTCAACATTTCAATACACGCATCAAAAAATTCGATTTGAATCAAAACATGAGTTTTGATCTACCGAAAATCAAGATTGACGGACTTACAGCTCTTGTTAAACAATGGGCACCACTTACTGATACTACAGCTATTAGTCCAGAAGACTTTGGTATCACCGACGCTACAGCTAATACTACTTCACTCTTGCCGAATTTAGCTACCGAGACCATTGACCTAAGCAATATTCTTATACAGTACCAAGATGCTTCATCCAATATGGATACCAAATTTGATATCAAAAACTTGGTTGCCAATATTGATGAAATTGACCTTAATAAAGAGGTTGTACGTATTAAAGATCTGATGCTTAAAGAATCAGATTCACAAATCATATTGGGTAAAAACAATACAAAACCAAAAGAAACTACTGATTCTTCAGCGTCGATAAACTGGAAAGTATCAGTAGAAAACCTTGTTGTAGATAAAACAAATTTTGCATTCAAAGATGATAATCAACCACGCATTCGTGGTTTCGATTATTTCAATATTCATATAAATGACTTAGCTACTAGCCTAGAAAATTTATATTATAGTTCAGATTCTATATCTGGATCATTAGAGAATCTTACAGCAAAAGATCATTCAGGCTTCTTCATTAAGCAGCTAAAAGCAGATTTTGAGTATACAAATCAAGGTGCCATTATAAAGAATCTATTAGCAGAAACGCCATACACATCGATAAAGGATTACATACGTATTAGTTATCCATCACTGGATGCTATTGCTAATAATCCTAACCTTATGCTGATCGATGCCAATATTCGTAAGACAACCATAGATATGCGAGATATTAGGTATTTCGTACCTGATCTTGATCAAATGGACGTCATGAAGCCGTTGATGACGAAGAAATTCTTTATTGATGGTCGTGTAGCTGGCAAAATTAATGATTTATCAATTCCTCATCTAGAATTCAAGACGCTAGCGAACACACAACTTGTAGCGTCAGCGCACATCAAAGGTCTACCTGATATGGATAAGCTCAATATAGATCTTATCCTCAAAAAGCTAACGACTAGTCGAAATGATCTAGACCAACTGATTGCAAAATCACTACTACCAAAAGATATGGAAATACAGTTTCCAAATAGAATATCTTTAGCAGGTACTCTCAAAGGTAGTATGAAGGGTTTTGATGCGAATATGAGTTTGATGACTGAAAAAGGGAATGCATCAATAAATGGATACCTTAATATGGCTGGGAGGGACACCACTTATGATGCTACTTTAAGTATAGATCATTTCAACATCGGACATATCCTAAAACAAGATTCTGTACTTGGCGAGATTGCGATGGATGTACATATCAAAGGTACAGGACTAGATCCAAAAACAATGGTTGCAAGTGTCCAAGGTTCAGTCAACAAGCTGGAAGCGTTGAAGTATAACTATCATAATATTAAGTTAGATATCACGGCTCAAAATGGAGATATAGCTGGAAACATAAATAGTATTGATCCTAATATTCAATTCAATTTAGATCTTGCAGCTGATATGCGAGATAAATATCCACGTGTGCATGTCGATATGATGATTGATTCTATCAATCTTCAAAATCTTAATCTAATGGAAGACAATTTCCGCTATCAAGGAAAACTATCTGCAGATTTTGAAACAGCTGATTTGAATTATTTGAATGGAAAACTATCTATTTCACAGTCTTCAATAGCATACAATAATGATCGATATGCATTAGACAGTATTAATCTAATAGCAAGAGCTACCGAGGATCGAAACACCATACTTTTGAGATCCGAATTCCTTCGCGCCCATCTAGTTGGTAAATATAAATTAACAGAACTTGGTGCGTCTATGCAAGATGTTGCCCGTGTCTATTACAATCCGAACAATACGCTTCCTCAAAACTTGCTTTACGAGGACCAAAATTTTGAATTTTCCGCGACACTAAACAACTCACGTTTTTTAAGAGAGTTTTTACCTGGATTAGAAAAAATGGATGATATCACATTAGATGGTTCATTCAATAGTAAAGACAAAAGTTTGATGGCTAAACTTATTGCTCCTACTATTTTGTACGATGGTATAGAAGTACGCGATATCGGTTTAGATATTATTACATTGGATAGTACATTGTATTACTCCACGTTAATTAATAAAATTAAACTAAATAATATTGAGTTAAGCAACACCGTGATGTCAGGTAAAGCGATCCAAAATAACCTTGACTTTGGACTATGGATAAAGGACAAACAAGATAAGGATCGCTATCATTTAGGTGCAAAAATGGCCGTAGATGCCAACAATTATATTCTGAGCCTATTTGAAGATGGATTAATGTTGAACTACGACAAATGGAATATCTCGTCAGAGAATGCGCTAAGTTTCGGTGCAAACGGCATACGGGCTCATGAATTTATATTGAGCAATGCTGGACAAGAATTGAGAATACAATCACAAGACTCTAGTCTCAATTCTCCTATTGATTTATTCTTTAATAATTTTAGAATTGAGACATTCACGGAGATGTTAGAATCTGATGCCTTAAATCTAGGTGGCGGCATCAACGGTAATGCGACAGTTTCAAGACTAGATGCGAGTCCGGTATTTATCTCTGATATTACAGTAGACAAATTCTTCTTCGGAAAAGATACTGTTGGAAATATCTTAGTAAAAGTCGATAACCTGCGAGAAAATATATATGCTGCAGATGTCAAAGTCACAGACAATGGTAATGATGTTCAATTTCTTGGAGAATATCTAATACCACCTGATGGCGAAGGTTCAATAAATGCGACTCTAGCTCTAAATCCTCTTAAGATGAAAACTATAGAAGCCTTCAGTATGGGGTATTTACAAGATAGTGAAGGTGACTTAACAGGAAAATTAAATATCAGTGGAAATCTAGATAAGCCGAATATCCTTGGGGAATTAAACTTTATTAAGTCTAAGATCAATGTAGCTATGTTGAATGCGGACTTTATTATGGATAATCAAAAAATTCAGTTCAACAATCAAGGTATACAGTTCAAACAATTTGCCTTTACTGATGGTAACAACAATAAAGCTGAAATTAATGGAAGTATTTTAACACAGAACTATTCAGATTTTAATTTCAATCTGAATCTTAGCACGAATGATTTCGCTGTTGTCAATTCTACTCGAGAAGATAATGATCTGTTCTTTGGAAAATTGTTCGTGACATCGAATATTCGAATTAGAGGTAATCTTGACAAACCTACGATTGATGGAAATATTACAGCCAATGAAAACACAGATTTTGTCTTAATATTACCAAATGATAATCCTGGCGTTGCTGAAAGAGATGGTGTTGTCAAATTCGTTGATAAGAGTGATACAGCACGCACGAATGTATTTGCCAAGTTAGATTCTCTTACGACAGCAACACGTCTTACAGGTATGGATTTAGCCTTGAATCTGACAACTGATCAAGATGCAAAATTCAAAGTGATCATCGACGAAGGATCACAAGATGCACTGAATATTCAAGGTATTGCGGAAATTAATACAACTATTGATGCTAGTGATAAAATAACCATGTCTGGTACCTTCACAGTAGAAAAAGGTAATTATTCGCTATCATTTGGTCCAATATCTAAAGAATTTGATTTTGAGAAAGGTAGTACCATTACATGGAACGGCGACCCATTGGATGCCCAGTTAAACATTACCGCTTTGTATAAGGGAAGGTTCCCTACACTGGAACTTGTAAGTAATCAAATAGGCACAGAAAGCCAAAATCTTTATAAACAACGTATTCCATTCAATGTGAAACTGATCTTAGCAGGCGAATTATTTAAACCAGATATACGATTTGATATAGATCTTGATGAAAATAACGCTATTGTGTCACAAGATGTGGTATCAAAGGTTAATATTGGACTTGCATCCCTAAGAGATGATCCCGCGGAATTAAATAAGCAAGTATTCTCTTTAATCATTATGGGACGATTCATGTCATCAAATCCATTCGAAAGTTTATCTGGCGGTGGCGGTGTCGAAGGAATAGCAAGAAGTTCGGTTAGCTCATTCTTGACATCACAATTAAATAACTTAGCTTCAGATTTAATTAAAGGTGTAGAGCTAGATTTCAATTTACAATCTGAACAAGATTATCTTTCGGGTTCAGCTCAAAATCGTACTGATCTAAATATCGGTATATCAAAAATGTTATTCGACGATCGATTAAAAATTACCGTTGGATCTAACTTTGAAGTTGAAGGTAATGCTAGACCTGGTGAAAATCCCAATAATATAGCTGGTGATATCTCCTTAGATTACCAATTATCGAAAGACGGACGCTATTTTGCTAGGGTATATCGCAAAAATCAATATCAAGCTACACTTCAGGGACAATTTGTAGAGACAGGCATTGGTTTCATTATTAATATGAGCTACAACAAATTCAGAGAACTATTTATGAATGAAAAAGCTCTTGCTGAATACTACAACCCAGAAAATAGCAATTTCAGAAAACGCTTCGATGTAGAACGAATGGAAAACGACTCTATCTACAGGGATAGTGTGAGATTAGTGATACGTGATAGTCTGATGCAACATAGCCCGGCATATCGCAGACGAATGGAAGAAAATAAACGCAAAGAAGAGTTAAATAAAGAGCAAAATTCGGTTCCTAATGGTACTACTGACACGACAAAGGATAATAAACAAGCAGTTAATACTAATTCAATAGTATTTCGAAATGAAGATGATGAAAGGAACGAGAATGACATCTAATAATTGGAAATTTAGTATTTGCAGTCTTTGTATTTTGCTCATTGCAGCATGTAATCCGACAAAACACTTAGCAGAAGGTGAAAAATTATATATCGAAGGTGATGTTAATTTGCAAACAGACTCCCTCATAAAATCCGAACGTCTTATTGCATTTGAAGAGCATTTGGAAAGTATGCTAATGCCTAAGCCAAATAAAAAAGCATTAGGTGTAAGATGGAAACTTGGTTTTTGGAGTATGGGTGGCGGTTATGATACCACTACCAATTTCGTACTCAACTGGTTGAAGAAAAAAGGCGAAAAACCAGTATTATTGAGCGATGTCAATAGGGAATACAACGAAAACCTATTACGAAATAGAATGGAGAACTTAGGTTTTTTCAATGCTACCGTATCATCAGATACGTCTATCGATGGTCAATTTGCCAAGGTAATATACACAGGTATTCCAGGTTCTATCTATCGTATCAACTCATTAAATTTTGATATCGATTCATTATCAAATATTGGAAGAGATATTGTTTATACTAGGAATAATTCTTTATTAAAAACTGGTTCCAACTACAATCTGGATGTCATCATTAGTGAGCGCGAACGTATCGACAATGAATTAAAAAATAAAGGGTATTATTATTTCAATCCTGATAATATACTCGTTGAGGTCGATAGTACTGTTGGTGCCAACAAAGTGGATATGTTTGTAACGATCAAACCTGAGACATCAGCGCTAGCAAAAGAGCCTCAAAAGATTGGTGATATCTACATCTATCCTGATTACACACTTAGTGCACAAGGATATACACGTCGCCCCAATCGCCAGAATTTAGATTTGTATCAAGACAATTATTATTTTATTGATCGTAAAAATACGTTCCGAAAAAAAATATTAGCTAAGCATATTTTCTTTGAAAAAGGGGAATACTATAACAGAGGTGATCACAATCAAACTATTAATCATCTCGTGAATCTCAATACATTCAAATTTGTTAAAAATAATTTTGAACAAAATCCAGATTCAGCAAATACCTTGGATATTTACTACTACCTGACTCCTTTGCCAAAAAAATCATTACGATTCGAAGTTCTCGCAAAGACTGCTACTGTGTATAATGGCTCTGAAGCCAACTTTACATGGACACTGCGTAATGCATTCAAAGGCGCTGAAACGGTTTCATTAAATGTCTTTGGTGGCTATGAAACGCAAACCGGAGGTAATGTCAATCTTAACTCTGCTTATTATAGATATGGAGCTGAACTGGGTATTACATGGCCTCGATTATTGTCTCCTTATCAATGGGCGCCTACGAGAAGATTTATTCCGAAGACTTATTTGAAATTTGGTTACGAATTCCTAAATAGACGTACCGCGTATGTCCTCAATTCATCGACACTGAATTTTGGTTATATGTGGAAAGAAAACGATCAAAAACAACACGATCTTACGTTAGCTGAAATAATCTATGTACAGCCTAGAAATATTTCCGCCGAATATCAAGCGCAAATGGATACAGTACCTACGCTGAAGCGTATAGTAGATCCACAATTTTCATTCGGTCCAAACTATACGTATACGTTTACAAACACGATGGATCAGTCTAAGAAACACACATTCTACGCCAAAGCTGGATTAAATCTATCAGGCAATGTCTTAGGATTAATACAAGGTGCCAATTTCAATGATCAAAATGTTAAAAAGCTCTTTGGAACGGCCTATAGTCAATTCATAAAAGCTGAAGCAGATCTTCGTCACTATATGAGAATTGGCACGAATAAACAGCTAGCCACACGCTTAATGATTGGTACTTCTTATTCGTACGGAAATTCTTATTCGCTCCCTTATTTAAAACAATATTATTCTGGAGGACCAAATGGACTACGCGCATTCAGGGCCCGTTCGGTAGGACCGGGATCATCATTGCCCGAAAATATAGGTAGCGAAAATTTCTTTGCGGATCAGACGGGTGATTTCAAGTTAGAGATCAATACAGAATACCGCTCCAAATTATATGGATTCATCGACTGGGCCGCTTTTATTGATGCTGGAAATGTATGGCTACAGCGTACTGATGAGAATAAACTCGGCGGTAAACTATCGAAAGAGTTTTTATCCGAATTAGCAGTAGGCGCAGGTGCAGGATTACGTTTTGATTTTACATTCTTAATATTGCGTACAGACTTAGCTATTCCTATTCGTGTCCCTTACTATGAAAAAAGTGATCGCTGGGTAATAAAAGATATAGACTTCAAAGACTCACAATGGCGTAAGAATAACTTAGTATTTAACCTCGCAATAGGTTATCCATTTTAAAAAACGAAAGGCATCAAATATAATGATGCCTTTCATTTTTTTTGTCTTCGATATTAAGTATATTTAGTAATCAATTAACTAAACATCATAAGGTTATGAAAATATCCGTAATAGGCGCTGGCGCTGTAGGAGCCACTACAGCAGATAATATTGCAAGGTCAAATTTTGCTGAAGAAGTAGTACTTCTGGATATAAAGGATGGTGTCGCCGAAGGGAAAGCTCAGGATATGATGCAAACCGCAGCATTGCTAGGATTCGATACCAAAATAAAGGGGGTGACGAATGATTATCTGCAAACAGCAGGATCTGCAGTCGCAGTGATAACATCAGGTATTCCACGAAAACCAGGGATGACTCGAGAAGAGTTAATTGGAACAAATGCTTCTATCGTAAAAAGTGTCGTTGAAAACTTAGTTAAGCACTCACCAGAAATAATTATTATTGTCGTGTCAAATCCTATGGATACGATGACTTACCTTACTCTAAAATCTTCAGGACTTCCTAAAAACAGAATTATAGGAATGGGAGGAGCATTAGATTCTTCGAGATTCAGATATCAGTTAGCTACCAAACTGAATGCTTCTGCTGCAGATATTAATGCACTAGTTATAGGTGGGCATGGAGATACAACAATGATCCCGTTAATAAAAAAGGCTACTTGGAATAGTATCCCAGTCACCGAATTTCTGACAGCAGAAGAACAAGCAGAAATTGTACAAAAAACGATGGTCGGTGGCGCTACATTGACTGCCTTGATTGGGACATCAGCTTGGTACGCACCAGGTGCTGCAGCTGCAGCCATGGTAAAAAGTATTGTCCTTAATCAAAATAAATTATTTACCGCATGTGTATATTTAGAAGGTGAATATGGCCAAAATGATATTGCTATAGGTGTTCCTATTTTAGTAAACAAAAATGGATGGGACAAAGTGATTACGATGGAATTGGATGAAGAAGAAATGTCATTATTTGTCAAAAGCGCGGAAGCAGTCCGAAATATGAACAGCGTTTTATCAAACGAAAATATTATTTAATTTATAATACAAATAAGTAAATTTGATTGTGAGCCTTCTCCTTAAGTAGAAGGCTTTATAATTTTGTATGAAAAAAATAGAATTTGAAATATTAACTCTCCAAGGAGATGGCCATCACATTGTTGTAAAAGTCGAATTATTAAATCGCATATTTCATATGGTTGTAGACACTGGAGCCTCTAAGACTGTACTCGATCGTGATATGCTGCATGAAGCCGGTATATCACAGGAGGATTTAATACATTCTGACATCAAGTCTTCTGGACTCGGAACTAACGACATGCAAAGTCATATGTTAGATATACCTTACTTTCGTATGTCTGACTGGGTAGTGAAGAATATAAGAGTAGCTGTATTAGATCTTTCTACGATAAATTATGCTTATGCACAACTTAATTTTAAACCTGTAATCGGTGTACTAGGTGGGGATATTTTATTTAAGTATGGAGCTATTATTAATTATAAGAATAGAACACTACAGCTCAATGATAAAGCACAAAAAAAGCGACTACAATAGTGGTCGCTTTTAAAATATTTTTATTAACATGTTATTTAGCGAATAGATATTCGCTTGACAATTGTCTCATTGGATGCTGCTATACGTACGAAATAAAATCCTGGTGTAACTTTACCATTCGTCTCGAAAGATAAATTTTGTAAACCAGACTCTAACACTGAATTAGATAAGTTTAACACTTCATTACCGAGTGCATCCATCAGCTTAATATTTACATTAGCTTGTTTAGTCAATTTAAATGACACATTGATCTGCTCTACGACCGGATTATACAGAACTTTGGCATTATTAACCAGTTTTTCATTATTAACCTTTACCTCTGTCGAAAACCTTTCTTTAGCAATCGAAGTCTTCTGCATTCCAGGCAATATAGCAAAACTCAAAACTAAGACAAGCATAGCTATGATTTTTTGATATATAAGTATGGATTTTATAAACTTCATATGATAACTATTAAGACAATTAAATAATAATTGACTGACTATTAATTAGCTCTCTATACAAATATAATTTTTTTCAGCACTTATGAAACAATTAAATGTTAAATTTTGTTGGCATTTAACAATATTTAACAGCAAGATTCGTTAGTCAGATATTTTATTCTAAATTCGTCCACAAATTTACTAAAGTTAATTCATAAGCAAGACATGGGCTTACACCCACACAACAATCTAAATCGTCTCAGTATGGGCGGTTTATTGATCTCCCTAGGCATCATTTTTGGAGATATAGGCACTTCCCCACTATATGTATTCAAGGCAATTTTCAGTCAAGGTATTATAAATAAGGATTTGGTATTAGGTAGCATATCATGTGTAATATGGACATTGACGTTACAAACTACCTTGAAATATGTAATTATCACCTTAAACGCGGACAACAAAGGTGAAGGTGGTATTTTATCACTATACTCTTTGGTGAAACGCAAAAGAAAATGGTTAATTATTCCAGCTATTATTGGTGCAGCCGCTTTATTAGCTGATGGTATGATTACACCTGCTATTACTATCTCATCTGCTATCGAGGGCTTAGTCATTCACTATCCAAAACTGCCTACAGTCCCGATTGTGATAGCTATTATTTCATTTCTTTTTGTCATTCAACGATTTGGAACTTCGGTCGTAGGTAAAGTTTTCGGTCCATTAATGCTTATTTGGTTTAGTACAATTGGGATACTCGGAATAAGTTATATCGGATCTGCTCCAGAAGTGTTAACAGCCTTCAATCCTATCCTAGGTATTAAGACGCTAATAGAATACCCTGAAGCTTTATTTATTATTGGAGCCATCTTTCTATGCACTACCGGTGCTGAGGCATTATATTCAGATATGGGACATTGTGGCAAGCCAAATATTCGTATAAGTTGGATTTTTGTTAAAGCAGTCTTAATCTTAAACTACCTTGGCCAAGGGGCTTGGCTTATCGAACATGAAGGTAAATCATTAGGTAGTCAAAACCCATTTTTTCTTATTATGCCAGACTGGTTTTTACTGTATGGTATTGGTTTAGCAACACTAGCAGCCGTGATAGCTAGTCAAGCAATGATCTCTGGTTCATTTACGTTAATATCAGAAGCTGTACGACTCAATATTTGGCCCAAGGTAACCATTCGTTATCCTTCAAACTCAAAAGGACAATTGTATGTGCCATCCATCAATTTGATTCTCTTTGTAGGATGTATGCTAATTATTGCGGTATTCAAAGAGTCAAGCAAAATGGAGGCTGCATATGGATTAGCGATTAACTTGACATTCTTATCGACAAGCATACTATTGATTTATTATATGTATCGTAGACGCGTTCATAAAGCTCTCATTATACTGTTTGCTTGTATATATTTTCCAATAGAACTTACATTTTTACTGGGGAATGCCTCTAAAATAACACATGGAGGCTGGTTGACTCTACTCCTAGCGTCATCCGTATTCGTGTTGATGTTCTGCTGGTATAAAGCACGAAAAATTAAAAATACATATATCAGATTCGAGAAAATAGACAAGTATTTCCCAATTATAACTGAGTTGAGTGAAGATAAGTCCGTACCTACATATTCATCACAATTGGTGTATCTAACCAGTGCTAATGATGATCATGAAATAGAGACCAAAATCATCTATTCGATATTGAATAAGAAACCCAAGCGGGCAGATATATATTGGTTTGTACACGTTGATGTATTAGATGTACCATTTAATAGAGCCTATAACGTAGTTCATCTCGTGCCAAACAAAATTATTCGAATAGATTTCAAGCTAGGATTCAGGGAAGAGCAAAGAATAAGTTTATTATTTAGGAAGGTTGTAGAAGAATTAATCAGAAATGGTGAAGTAGATATCACAAGTCAGTATGAGACCATGAAGAATCATCATATAGCAGGAGATTTTAATTTTGTGGTTTTAGAAAAAGTATTCAATATCACCTCAGATATGAGTTGGTCAAATAAAATTATAATGGAGATATATAAACTATTGAAGCATTTTAGTTTAAGTGAAGAAAAAGGATTTGGTCTAGATAGTAGTTTTGTGACGCTAGAACGTGTACCTCTTAATATACCTACCACAGAGCAAATTAATTTAAAAAGGCTATAAAACACAACTGCCACTTAAATGAAGTGGCAGTTGTGTTTATTATTGTGCTTGATTATTCGATAAGCGAAGTTTAGAATTTTTATAGCCATACATAAAGTAAATAACTAGTCCAATTGCTAACCATGCAACAAAGATAATCCAGTTACTAGCACCAAGCTCAGTCATAAGGTAAAGATTGATTAATATACCCATCACTGGTAGTAATGAAAAATTGTATTTGAAACCCATGATACTCAATAATAACCATGTACCCCAAAATATGACAACAAGTGACTTGTGCAAAATTACTTCTTCTGTACCTAGAGTCTGCCACTCAGATAGACTATCTTGACCATAAGTGAATAATAATACTACACCTATAACAAAACTTACGCCGATAATATACTTACCATTCACATACGGTACTTTGAATTTAGCTCGAGCTGACAAGCCTACATGATCCATATACAATACGCCGGCACATACAAGTATAAAAGCGAAGAATGTACCTACCGATGTCAAATCAATGAAAAAATCCATTTTTAGGAACAATGCTGGTATAGCTACAACGAAACCTGTTACGATTGTAGCAAATGAAGGTGTTTTATATTTGGGATGAATTGTCTGGAACTTTTTCCATAATAAACCATCTCTACTCATGGTCATCCAGATACGTGGTTGTGCAAGTTGAAAAACTAATAACGCACTTGTTATAGCTATCACAGATGTTACCGAAATAATACCGGCCATATGATCAAACCCAACGTACGAAAATACATAAGCTAACGGATCTTTAACGTTCAACTCTGTGTAATTCACCATACCTGTTAATACTAGCGTAATAGCTACATATAACACAGCGCAGATGACCAAGCAATAAATCATAGCTTTTGGGAGATCTCGCTGTGGGTTCTTACATTCTTCTGCAGTTGTAGAGATAGAGTCAAAACCTATAAATGCAAAAAATACAGCAGCTACCCCACCTAATACGCCTTCGAGTCCATTAGGTGCAAATGGTGTCCAGTTTTCTGGTTTCACAAAGAAAATTCCACCACAGATTACAGCAAGGATAATACCTACTTTGATAATCACCATGATATTGCTTGCACGTTGTGATTCTTTGATACCAATATATACTAGACAGGTCACTAAAACCGTGATCAAACCTGCAGGAAGGTCAAATAATATAGGAAAATCCGCAAGTCGCGGAGCCGTATTAAACGCTTCTAAGCCAATCTTTTCAGAATTAGATAATTTATCGACTCCTAATTCTAGCATTTTCTGATTTGCCTCGATAGCGTAAGCAGGTGCCATAGTTAGCCATTTGGGGATTATAATACCAAATCCTTCACACATGGAGACAAAGTATTGTGACCAAGATATAGCCACCACCATATTAGAAACAGCATATTCAAGTACCAGCGCCCAACCAATTATCCAAGCGAATAACTCACCAAACGCCACATAAGCGTACGTATAAGCTGATCCTGATACAGGTACTGTACTAGCAAATTGAGCATATGATAATGCTGTGAATACACATGCAAAAGCTACAAAGACAAATAAAAGTGATACAGCAGGCCCTCCATTGTATGAGGCTAATCCAATAGTACTAAAAATACCTGCTCCAACTATGGCTGCAATACCAAGTGAAACTAAATCCTTTACTCCTAAAATTTTTGCTAATCCTGTTCCGTTAGTTTCAGAATCACGCAATATCTGATCGACACTTTTCTTCCTGAAAAGTTGATTTCTACTCATATATAATTGATAATTAATTAGTTGATATGTTTATTCATTAGACGTTGTAAAGTATTTGTAAATCTTTTTTTCAAAAACATCTAAATCTAGCTATTGCCTATTGCCCCCCTGACATCTAGTTATAACAAATGTCTTAAAAAAATTAAAAATAATTACATTTATTTTTTGATATGTCGTGATATATAGTATATTTGTATCAGCATACACCGAATTGTGTTTTTGTTTGACTTGACAATTAAACAATTAACGCAAGAAAAGATGAATGCAATTATAGAACCGATAGCACCTACTGGTGTAATATTCAATCCTGAACAACTAACAGAATCGGGATTCGAGTTTATGGGAAGATGTTGGGGAAATACAAACCAACCCTATCTTCAATTAGAAACACAACTAGGCTATATCTGCGTAGTTGAAAATCAAGAAGTCTTTTTAATCAATGGCAATCGCGAAAACAAATTAGAGTTTTCGTCAACAGCTTCGCTATTGGAATGGTTGAACCCAATTATGTATAAGTCATGAGAGCTACAAAATACAATTGGCAAGAAATCATTCCTCAGGTAGCACGCATGGTAGATGAAGGTACTACGATTAAAGCTGCAGCTAAAGCCAAGGACATACCCTACAAAACACTATACAAATGGTATAGCCAATATGTGCATGGCAAGCCAATAGCAAATATCGAGAAACGCAACGCTATAATACTTGAGATGTATAATTCAGGTTCGGACATACGATCAATCGCTAATAAAGTCAATTTATCATATCCAGGGGTCCAAGGTATTCTTCTGCGTATGGGCGTAGTTACTAGAACTAAGCGTTCCGAAAAACGCGATAAGACTGAGGTACTAAGTACTATTCAGAAAGGTCATGCCAAACAAATGCGTAATGAGAAAGTATTCGAACCTATACAAAGAGATGAACGCGATTACAGACTTGTACCGATGCATGATGCAAAGCGTACTGTAAAGATGGTCCGTAAAGATGATCCTCGTACGAATGACCAAATCCGTGAGGAATGGAGAAACCAACAAGAGCAATTACTTAAAGACTTAGCGAAATGAAAACTTCTAAAAGAAAATATATAACACCTATAATGCGTGCACATATGGTGTCAAATGGGAATTATAGAAGATCAATGCAAGTGTTTGTATTTCTTATACTAATGTGTATTGGTTTAGTTGGAATGGTTGGATTAATTGGGGTTTAGGGGATGGAAAAATATAGATAGTTATGATGCAGAAAGAACGAAATATAGTAATCATTGGAGATATATCAAAGTCGTATCAAACAAAAGTAGCAAAAGCTATTGCAGAAGCAAAAGAGAATGGAGTTCATATTGTAAATGTATCTACGGCTGAAGAAGCGCAACCATTCATTGATAAGGATTT
>JAZQRD010000194.1:0-3640 GCA_045629405.1 Sphingobacterium sp.
ATAAAGTAGGTCAGGTTGATAAAGTTTAAACACGATGAACTCTCTTAACTTTCTAAACGCTATCAACACTATCAACACTATCAACTCTCTGAACGCTATTAACTCTCTCAGTTCCCTAATTTCTAAACACTAAAAACAAATTATGATGGCTAGTCATAAGGATTTGAATGTATGGCAAGAGTCAATGGATTTAACGATTAAGGTTTATCAATTGGTAGAAAGTTTTCCTAGAGAAGAAATGTTTGGGTTAACTAGCCAAATAAAAAGGTCTGTAGTCTCTTCCATCAAACATTGCAAAAGGTGCTGCTAGACAAAGTAAAGCTGAGTTTAAGCGTTTTCTTCGTATAGCTTTAGGATCAGCTAGTGAGTTAGAAACACAAATAGAAATCGCTTATAGATTAGGATATATTAAAACCTCATACCTAGCATGTGAGCAAAATATTAGACTAATTAAAAGTATGCTGTCGAAGTTAATTAAGTCTTTAGATTGAGGGGGGAAGTGAATAAATTTTAGAAAGTTGATAAGGTTAATAAAGCAGATATGGTTGATAAACTCTATTAACACTCTTAACTCTCTAGACACTATTAACTTACTAAACTACAAAAAACAATGAAAATACTAATTACTGGAGCAAAAGGTCAATTGGGTTCTGAATTACGAGAAATACTTAGTCATCAAGAAGATATTAGTACATTTTTCTTGGATCGTAAACAATTACCTCTAGACCAAACGTTTATTATTCAGGATATACTAGGCATGTATGAACCGGATATGATCATTCATTGTGCTGCATATACCGCCGTAGATAAGGCAGAAGAAGATCAAGTAGGAGCAGACGTCATTAATCATTTAGCATCTGAAGAGATCGCGCAATATTGTCGTCTACATGATGTCAGATTGATAGCTATATCTACAGACTATGTTTTCAATGGTGAATCTAATATTGCTTTATCAGAAGTAGCAGATGTATCTCCAATAAACACGTATGGCTTGACAAAGTTGAAAGGCGAACAAGCTATTCAAAAATGGTTGCCAGAAGCTATCATTATTCGTACGTCTTGGGTATATTCAACTTATGGCAATAATTTTGTAAAAACAATGTTAAGGCTGATGAATGAGCGTGATGAAATAGCTGTTATTAATGACCAGATAGGCTCTCCAACTTATGCAAAAGATCTAGCACACGCTATTTTGAAAATTGTGGAGCATAGGGAATGGAATCCTGGTATCTATCACTATAGTAATGAAGGACAGCTATCATGGTATGATTTTGCGGTAGCTATACGTGATATTCAGAAGTTAGATTGTGAGATAAGATCAATATCTACACGTGAGTATCCTACTGCTGCTAAACGTCCAAGATTTTCTTTGCTAGATAAATCGAAAATTAAAGAAACATTTGGTGTAAACGTTCCAAATTGGAAAGAAAGCTTGATAAAAATGCTTTCAACTGACTTGGATAAAAATAGAATTTAATATGAAAGGTATAATCTTAGCAGGAGGGTCAGGAACAAGACTTCATCCACTAACACTAGCTGTTTCGAAACAGTTAATGCCAGTCTATGATAAGCCGATGATTTATTATCCCTTATCTACTTTGATGCTCGCAGGTATCAATGAGATACTTATTATATCTACTCCTCAGGACCTTCCTCACTTTCAAAAACTGTTGGGAGATGGTACTACTATTGGTTGCAAATTTACCTATAAAGAACAACCTAGCCCCGATGGTTTGGCTCAAGCATTTATTCTAGGCGAAGATTTTATTGGTAAGGATAAAGTAGCATTGATATTAGGAGATAATATATTTTATGGATCTGGTATGTCTAAATTATTGCAATCATGCGCTAATCCTGAAGGAGGAGTTGTCTTTGCTTACCCCGTCAATGATCCAGAGCGATATGGCGTTGTAGAGTTTGATGATGATAAGCGCGTTGTATCTATAGAGGAGAAGCCCTTTCACCCTAAATCTAACTATGCAGTTCCGGGTATTTATTTCTATGATAATGAGGTGGTGGAAATCGCAAAAGGCATTGCCCCGTCACCAAGAGGTGAATTAGAGATTACAGATATTAATAAAATCTATCTGGAGAAAGGTAAATTGCAAGTAGGTGTTTTCGACAGAGGTACAGCTTGGCTAGATACAGGTACTATCCAATCACTAATGCAGGCAGGGCAATTTGTGCAAGTGATAGAAGAACGTCAAGGGATGAAAATAGGGGCTATAGAAGAAGTTGCTTATCGCATGGGATATATTGACCGAGAGCAGTTAATCAAAATTGCAGAGCCGCTAAAAAAATCTGGCTATGGAGAGTACCTTATAAAAATAGCTAACTAATTTTTTCAATAAATGTCTTGAAAAATAAAACATAATGAGTACTTTTGTTACTCAATATACTAGCCGATGTTAGATTCGTTAATTACATCTAAGACCAGACTCAAACTACTTATCAAATTCTTTGTTAATTCATCGAATAAAGGTTATTTGCGTGGTATTGCGGAAGAGTTTAACGAATCGACCAACTCTATCCGTAAGGAGTTGAATCAATTGACAGAAGCAGGTTATCTGATTAAGAAAGAAGATAACAATAAACTCTACTATAGCGCTAATGCTAATCATTCTCTGTTTGTTCCATTACAAAATTTAGTACATAAATACTTGGGTATAGACAAGATCATTGATATGGTGCTTGAGAAAGCGGGTAGTGTAGAGCAAGTGCTGTTATTGGGTGATTATGCGAAAGGAATAGATTCAGGTACGATCGAAGTTTTACTATTGGGTCAGCATTTAGATTCGGAGTATTTATTACAACTGTCTGATAAAGTTGCTAATATTATAGATAAAAACATTGTCTTGTACTTTGAAAAGCCATCACATGCAGACACCTACATCATTCTTTTTCAGCATTAGAGAAGTAAAAACAATTAAAATAAAATAGTATTGAATTCCATGAAAAAAATTGCAATAGTAGGAACGGGATATGTGGGTCTATCTAATGGAATTTTATTGGCTCAGCATAATGAGGTCGTGGCATTAGATGTTGTAGAGGATAAAGTAGTTTTACTAAACGATAAAAAATCCCCTATAGAAGATCAAGAGATTTCTGAATTTCTATCTTCTAAGACATTGAATTTTAAAGCAACATTAGATAAAGAATAAGCCTATATGGGAGCTGATTATGTAATAGTTGCTACCCCTACAGATTACGATTCACAGACTAATTATTTTAATACTTCTTCCGTAGAATCCGTTATTCAAGACGTTATTCAATACAATCCTAATACGGTAATTATTATTAAATCAACTGTTCCAGTTGGTTTTACAGAATCTGTAAAAGAGAAATTTAACTTCGATCATATTATTTTCTCTCCAGAGTTTCTACGAGAAGGTAAAGCTTTATATGATAATCTATATCCATCTCGGATTATAATTGGTGAGCAAAGTAAAAGAGCAGAAGTATTTGTAAGCCTTCTAAAACAGGGAGCTATAAAGAAAGAAATCCCAACATTATTTACTAACCCAACCGAGGCAGAAGCTATTAAGTTGTTTTCTAATACGTATTTAGCTTTGCGTGTAGCATATTTTAATGAGTTGGATAGCTATGCACAGACGTTTAACTTGGATTCTCGTCAGATTAT
>JAZQRD010000195.1:0-10886 GCA_045629405.1 Sphingobacterium sp.
GCTTCATCTCCACGATGCAAGTGGCATAGATACCAAAGCTCAACAATCAATACAAGGAACAGTCATCGATCAAGATACTGGTCAGCCTATATCAGGTGTCACGATTACGGTGAAAGGAAGTACTACGTCTACACAAACTGACGCAGAAGGACGATTCTCTATTAGTGCTCGCAATGGCGAGACTTTAGTTGCTAATTTTCTAGGTTATCAAGCAGCTGAGCGACGTGTTTCAGGGACAACTGTATCATTTAGTTTGACATCGCTAGAGTCAGCTCTCGATGAAGTGGTTATAGTTGGCTATGGTACAATGCGTAAGTCCGATGTCACTGGATCAATATCTATGGTAAAGGGTGAAGAGATGACTAAAGCCCAAAACTTTAGTGCGCTAGAAAATCTGAGAGGTAAAGCAGCCGGTGTAAACATATTCTCTAACTCTAGTCAACCTGGTGCTTACGCTAATCGTGTAATTATTCGTGGTACATCTACGATTAACTCCTCTTCCAATCCGCTGTATGTGGTGGATGGTGTGGTAATGGAAAATTTTCATTTGCTGAATCCAAATGATATAGATCGTATTGAGGTATTGAAAGACGCTTCCTCTGCTGCAATCTATGGCGCACGTGGTGCAAATGGTGTCATCTTAGTATCCACAAAGCGTGGAGCTGCAGTCGGTGCAAAATCTGTAAGCTATATAGGTTCAGTCGGAACGAGCTCCGTAGCTCGCTATATGGATGTGCTTGACGGACAGCAATGGGTAGATGCATTCATGATAGGTCTTGAGAATGAGAATAAGTATCAGGGGAAAACATGGTCATTGAACCGCAGCGACTGGTTCAATGATAGCCGTTACTTCGATGCAAGTGGCAATCCTCTCTATAATACAGACTGGCAAAAGGAAGCCACACGCTCAGCTATCTCGCACAATCATCAGCTAAATATACAGCAAGGTGATGAAAGCTCTTCAGTAGGTGCTTTCTTAAATTATACTGACCAGCAAGGTGTAGTCACGAATACATTTAATAAGCGTGTAAATGGTAAATTGTCTTATGATGCTAAACCATTAAGCTGGTTGTCTACAGGAGTGAACCTATTAGTAAACCATACATGGGGAAGATTCACTCCGGAAGATGGTGGAGGGCAAGAAGCTCGAAGAACGATGATCGAAATGCTACCTTGGCTACCTGTACGTGATGAAAATGGCGATTATACGCACTCTTCATCTTCATCGGTTTCTGAAGTGCTAGGGTTTGAAGGTATGGCCAATCCGGTATCTATATTAGATCTTCAAAAGAGGATAAATAATAATACACAGATATTTGGTAATGCGGCATTGACCTTCCACCTAGCTGAAGGACTAGATCTCAAAACTCAAATTGGTATTGATAAACAGCGTAGAAAATATAATGGCTATTCGTCTGTATTATTGAACAATATATCGCGTCCTAATGGTTGGGCGGAGATACAGAATACAGATGTACTCTATTGGCAAGAAGAAACCTACCTGACATACAATAAATCTTTTGATAAGCATCGTTTAAATGCAATGGGTGGATTGTCATGGCAAGGAAGGACATATGATTATAGTCAGTCACGATCTGAAGGCTTTGATGATGATTTTTATGAATGGTACAATATGGGAGTAGGTCGTACCCCTGGTTCTCCAAATTCATCGTGGAATAATTGGACGATGAACTCTTATTTCTTACGATTAGGTTATACCTATAATGATCGCTATTCAGCTACTGTTACTGGGCGCTATGATGGATCCTCGAAATTTGGTAAAAATAATAAGTATGCCTTTTTTCCTTCTGCAGGTTTAGCGTGGAATATTTCGAATGAGGACTTCTTACAAGGAAATGCTACCCTCTCTAATCTGAAATTACATACATCGTATGGTGTGACAGGTAATTCAGAGATTGATCCTTATCGCTCATTGGCAGGTATCTCGGCTGGTACAATATTATTGGACGGTACGCGTCAACCTACTGCATACGTAGGATCTATGGCCAATCCTGATTTGCAATGGGAAAAGACAGGTCAATTTGATATTGGATTAGAGTGGGGCTTATTTGAAAATAAGCTGAACTTTGATGTCTCTTACTATAATAAGAAAACCACAGACTTATTAATGGATTCACCATTACCTACGTCTACAGGATATGGTTCTATATTGAAAAATATAGGTTCTGTTCAGAACAGAGGTCTAGATCTAATGGTGAATGCTTATCCAGTACGCAACGATAATTTTTCATGGAACGTTACTTTCAATGCGAATTATAACAAAAACGAAATACTCAAGTTAGGCGACAATAATGAGGATATCCAACGTATGTGGTGGGTAGGAGGTGCAAACCAAATCTTGCGTGTAGGACATGACTTATATAGTTTCTATGGATACAAACGTGAGGGCGTGTATACTATAGAAGATTATGAAGCTGGTAATGCTACTTTGAATCAAGTTGGACGTGCAAAACGTTCTACTGATAAGCATATTCTTGGAAAGGGAACGCCGGATTGGTCTGGAAGCTTCATCAACAACTTCAATTACCGCAACTTCGACTTGATGTTAGACTTCCAATTTGTAAAGGGAGTCAATGCTATGCAACAGTTTTACCATTCGGTGTATGATCGCTTTGGAATTACGAATGGTCTAACAGAAATATTAACAGATGCCTACAATGGATCAAATCCTAATACCATGCAACAAGCTATCTATCTGACCAATTCTGGCCATGCAGGTCAGGATACTAATGTGGATTCATCTTGGATAGTAGATGGTTCGTACTTGCGATTGAGTCTTGTACAGTTAGGTTATAATTTCTCGTCGAGCTGGTTAAATGCTATGAAACTAGGGTCAGTACGTGTATTTGCATCAGCGACGAATCCTTGGTTATTGACATCTAGTGATTTCAAAGGCTATGACCCTGAGAGTACTTCACAAGGTGATAAATTCGGGCAGAACATTACATTTTTCTCTTATCCTAGAGCAAAAACATTCACGTTCGGAGTTAATGTTAAATTCTAAGAAAAAGTATTATGAAAAGAAACAATAAAATATTATTTGCGATACTATGTTGTGGCGTATTAGGTTTTAGTTCTTGCGAAAAGTTTTTGGAGGAAGAGCCTAGATCTACTGTAACTTCAGGCGCATTCTATAAAACAGAAGCTCAAGCACAAGCAAATATCAACTCACTATATAGAAGGGGTGCACCGACACGTTATTCTCAAGCTGGTAGTTCTTATTTAGGACCTGCAGCATCCATCAACTCGATGCTTACGGGATATTTTACGAACAGCTATGAAGGGCAGGAGTTGGTTTGTCTTTATGCACGTCAGCTGACCCGTCAGCAAAATGTTAGTATGATATCGGGCACGATGAATGGTATCTGGGATGGTTGCTATCAGTCGATTAACATTGCAAATGGAGCAATGAAATATATACCGACCATCACTATGGCATCATCTGCGCAAAATACGATGTTAGCAGAAGCAAAATTTTTCAGGGCATACAATTACTTCTATCTTGTGAAAACATTTGGAGCTGTTCCACTATCTACAGAGCCTTATGAATCATTAGAAAATCTATATTTAGAACGTTCAGATGTAGCAACTGTTTACGCGCTTATTGAACAGGACTTAAAAGATGCGGTAAGTGCACTACCTGCCAAAACTTTTGCTACGAATGGTCATCGAGTGACCAAATATGTAGCTGCTATGGCTTTAGCTAATGTATATCTGCAACAAGGAAAATATGCCGATGCAGCAACTTATGCTAAAATGGTTATTGATTCTCCACATGGACTGACGAGTAACTCAGATCTAGGACTGAATAGTGCTTACAATAAATTGCGTAAGACAGATGATCTAGATGAAGTAATCTATGCACAAGAATTTGATGCAACGGTGAGTACAAGTGGGGCTTGGCCTACCTATGCATTTAGTTCGTCGGCAGTATCCGTATTTAAAACATACTCCATATTTGAGCGTGTATACGGTCCTACGAATCGTTTCTTGAATGTATATGCAGACGACGATCTACGTATCAAGCCCAATCAATTTTTCCATTGGAATTACACACATCCAACAGATCCTACCAAAAATTGGTCATCTACTGAAGCAGGTGTTTGGTATTTCTATGATGAAGAGGCGTTGTTGAATACAGGTAGAGGTACTAAGGATTGGAATCTTTACCGTTATCCTGAAGCGCTATTAATAGCTGCAGAGTCCTTGGCGGCTAGTGGAGGCGTGACAGCAGAGGCTGCAGGTTATTTAGCGCAGTTGAAAGCTAGAGCTAGTACTACTGGTAAGACTGTGGCGGCCTATACCAATGAACTGTCAAGTTTATCAGCTGATAAATTTATAGAAGAATGTTGGAATGAGAGACTAAGAGAATTCCCGTTAGAGTTTAAGATGTGGGATGATATTTTACGCACTAAAAAATTCCCAATGATATCGAATACTTCAAAAGGAATCATTACTTATGTCAATCTTATAGGGGCACAGAATGCATCAGGAGCGACTTTCAAGGAAGCTGATTTACTTTGGCCTATTTCCAACGATGAGTTGCAACGAAACCCTGGTTTAGTGCAAAATCCTGGATATCAGTAAAAAAAATATTTAAAGGCTCCAGTTTGGAGCCTTTGCTATTTTCAAATGCTCCTTAAATATTGTATATTTAAGGAACTAATCATAATAAACCATGGAAAGAAGAAAGTTTTTACAATCTGTCGCCTTGACAGGTATGGCAGCCACAGTGCTGTCTTCTTGTTCAGGAACTACTACTCAAAACGAAGAAAATACAAATGAAGATATGACACATACAGGAGGTGTGGGCACGATAATGCATGTGGTATATTTCTGGCTCAAAGAAGGTATTACCGCAGATGAAGAAAAGGATTTTTTGAGGTTTTTTGATGTATTGAAGACAGTACCAGGTGTACATAGTTTACACGTTAGTAAGCCAGCTCCTACTAATCCACGTGAGGTTGTCGACAATTCATTTTCTTATTGCATTTTCGTAGGGTTCTCTAATATGGAGGATATTAATACGTATGAAACTCACCCTATCCATACGGGTGCAGCAGATAAATATAAGAAATACTGGACTAAGGTATTAGTTCACGATTCGGTGATAACGGCAAAGTTGGTATAGTTAAATCAGGATATCCCATGATAAATTGTACCTTTAGGTATGAAGGATTTGCAAGCAGTACTATTTGATCTCGACGGAACTCTTATTGATTCAGAGCATTTTTATTTTTCTAATTGGTCACCTGTCTTAGCGGAACATTTTGATTTGCATATAACATATGACGAGTGGTTAACCTATTTTGCAGGACATACATTAGTCAGAAATGTGAGTTTTATGCGAGATCAATGGGCTATAGAGACTACCGAAGAGTTTATGTGGCAGGCTACACGTGCAAATTATGCGAAAGCAGATATGCGCACAATTAATCTTATGCCTTATGTACATGAGGTGTTAGATTATCTAAAGGAAAATGAAATTCGTATAGGATTGGTCACCTCATCTTATCAGACCACTGTGGATACGGTATTGGGACATCATGGGTTGAAAGAATTTTTTGAGTTTTTTGTAACTAGAGAATCTGTAACGCATGCGAAACCTAATGCTGAACCTTATCTTTTGGGTATAGCTAAGCTTGGATTGCCTGCTAGTGCTATATGTGCTGTAGAGGATACCGGTACAGGTCTGCGCGCTGCTAAAGCTGCAGGATTGACTTGTGTAGCTGTAAGTTCACAAATGATCGAACGAAGTCGTCTTCGTCAAGCAGACTATCTTTTGAAAGATTTGAAAGATTTTCTTCAATTGATAAAAGAAGGCAAATAAGTACTATTCATAAAATATAAAAAGTCCCTTTCAGTTTGCGAAAGGGACTTTTTTATTTTTCTTAAATATCTACTGTAGCATCCATTTCAAAATCGTCATGTTTTAAGTGAACGATTTCTGTCGCTTTTTCGTAGTTTGTAGATTTCTTTGAGAAGAAATCGTGTTGAGTAGTCTCTGTATTCAGACCGTTTAATACAATTGGGTTTACTTGCTTTACTTCGAAAATAGGATCGAATCCTAAGTTCATCAAAGCTTTGTTACCATTGTAGCGTACATAGTCTTTTACTTCTGAAGTCAATCCAACTACCGTATACAACTCTTCTGTGTACTTGATTTCGTTTTCGTACAATTCGTTTAATAAAGTCAAGAATTTAGCTTTTACTTCCTCTTTGTTAGGAAGTTTAGCGTAAACCTCTTGTGCGATCAAACCAACGAATACACCATGTATAGACTCATCCGCAATAATTTTCTTGATGATATCTGATGATGCTACCATCTGACCTTGTCCTGCTAACCATAATGGTAAGAAAAAGCCTGAATAAAATAAGAATGACTCTAATAATACAGATGCGGCCAATGCCATGAACAATTCTTCATCCGTAGGATTTTCTTTGTCGATAGCGCGGTAGTATTTATCAATCGTCCCAGCCTTGAATTGTAAGAACTTGTTCTCAGCTACCCAACCGAATACATCATTGATTTCGTTGGTTGTAGACACCGTCGTGAAAATCGTAGAATATGATTTGGCGTGGATAGCCTCCATCATACACATATACGACAATACAGCTTTATTTTGTAATGAATGGATATGGTCGATGATCTTAGGCATACCCGTATGGCTTTGTAGTGTATCTAACAAAGTCAATCCGCCTAATGCTTTCTTATAACATTCTTTCATATCCCAGCTTAGACCTTTCCAGCTATCGATATCTTTTGAAGGAATGTATTCCGTATCAATCCAGAATTGTTTAATATTTTGTTCCCAGAACATTAACGCATAATCGTTATCTGGCGTATTCCAGTTAACCGCTGTAAATTGTTTACTCATTTCTTTGGTTGAATGTCTTATTTAAATAGCTTCAAGAGCTTATGATGATAAGCCCTTGAAGTTTTAAGTTTTCTCAATTTTAGTTTTATTATCTTATGCTGAACAAGACATACACTCTTCTATACTAGATTTGCGTGTACGCGTATAGTACAATGATTTCAAACCTAACTTGTGTGCATAGATATAATATTTTGCTAGATCACGTGTATTATCTTTTGAATTCGTGTGTAAGATAGTTGATACACCTTGATCGATGTGACGTTGGATCACCGATACTAATTTTAACACTTTCATTTGATCCATATCGTAAGCCGACTTAAAGAAGAAATAGTTGTCATTCGTCAAGTATGGCATAGGGTAGTATGTTGTACTATCTCCATATTCACGTACTTCGATGATATCTACGATCGGCATTACTGATGCAGTTGCGTTCATAATATATGAAGTTGACTGATTAGGAGCAATAGCAAGACGATATGCGTTGTACACACCATGATGCATTACTTGTGCTTTCAGATTGTTCCAATCCTCAATAGTAGGGATGTGCATCTCACCGAATAACTCTTTTACTTTATCTGTCTGTGGCAAATAGTCACGATCTAAATACTTTTCGAAATATGTACCATCTGCATATGATGACTTCTCAAAACCTACGAAAGTACTACCACGCTCTTTAGCGATCTCCATAGATGCTTCTAATGAATAGAAGTTCATCATCATGAAGAAGGTGTTAGCGAAGTCTAAAGCTTCACGAGATTCGTACATGATAAAGCTTTTAGCTAGAAAACCATGTAAGTTCATCGCACCTAGACCTACCGAGTGTAACTCTCTATTTGCTTTCGCTATAGAAGGAATCATTTCGATATCAGTCACATCAGTCACGACTGTCAAGGCACGCATTGCTGTCTTTACTGTCTCTTTGATGCGCTTATTATCCATTACGGTAGCGATATTCAACGAACCTAGGTTACAAGATATACCGTAGCGGATAGTGTCTTCTTTACCGTAAATATTAATATCCGAAACTTCAGAAACTTGCATGATCTCTGTACACAAGTTTGAGAACTTCACTTTACCAATACCGTTTAATGCGTGTGCACGATTAGTATTTTCTTTGAAGAAGATATAAGGATAACCAGACTCTTTTTGCGTTTGTGCAATTTTCACTAACATGTGACGAGCGTTGATTTTCTTTTTCTTAACGTTAGGGTTTGTGATCAATTCGTCGTACATCTCATCCATATCCATTTCGTCAAGATACTGACCGTATTCTTGCATCACGGTATGTGGATAGATTAGATAAGCTGGCTCATCTTTCTCTGCTAATTCCATGAATTTATCAGGAACGATGATACCAATTGACAATGATTTGATACGTACTTTCTCATCAACGTTGATTTTCTTAGAATCTAAGAACTCTTCGATATCCGAGTGAAATATATTTAGATATACAGCACCAGCACCAGGACGTTGACCTAATTGGTTAGCGTACGAGAAAGTATCTTCTAAAATTTTCATGATAGGCAATACACCACCTGCACGGCCGTCTACGCCTTTTATAGCTTCACTACGTGCACGGATTTTTGAGATATTGAAAGATACACCACCACCGATCGATGATAGTTTCATTGCTGAATCTACTGCATAGCCTATACCATTCAGATTATCACCAATCTCATCTAAGAAACATGACACTAATTCACCCGAACGTTTTTTACCAGCATTTAAGAATGTAGGTGTTGCGGGTTGATATTCTTGAGTGATCATTATCTCGGCATATTCAATAGCTTTTTCTACGCCTTCTTCGCGAGCTAGGAATAAAGATACTGCTACAACGCGATCTTCATAGCGTTCTAAAAATTTCTCGCCTGAGTCATCACGTAAAGCATAGCTTTGGAAGAACTTAAAAGCGGCCATAAATGAAGCAAAACGGAATTTTTTAGCGTATACATGGTTATATACTTTTTCCATTTCTTCAAATGTAAACCACTCGTAGAAATTAATGTAGTAGTTATGTTCTACTAAATAATCAATTTTTTCTTTTAGGTTATAAAAGAATACGGTGTTTTTGTTTACATACTCTAAGAAATATGCGCGTACAGCTTCCTTGTCTTTGTGTAAGCTATACTCATCATCTTTCTTGATCATGATCTCGTTATTAAGCAATATCCAGTTTTTTGCTACCTCGTTTGCTATCATAGTACTGATTCTTAATTATATCTATAAATTGATTAATATCTTCCATTGTACCCGAGAGTTCGAATTTGAACGCTAACGGGATTTCGTAATTTGTGGAAATCTTGTCTGCTGCCACGGCGAAGTTCCTTCCCCAGTTGCGATTACCACTTGAGCTAACAGAATAAAGGTAAGCGCTATTATTGGCTATAAACTCTTCTGTCAAAGCCGGAATTTGTCCAAAATTGGTCGTGAAAGTGACTAAATGACCATCTTGATCTATTTGCATATCTTTCTCGATACGCTGTGCATTCCATCCTGTGATCTGTACAACTTTATCTATAAAACGTTGCACATTTCCCGTTCTACTATCATAATATATCTGAATCATATCTGATTGTATTAGGTGTATGAATTAACCGTTGATCGCTGCGTCTAATTCTTCAGGTTTAAAACCAATGATTCTATGTTTTACTTCTTCGTCTTCAAGAACTATAACTGTTGGTACAGTACGTACTTTGAACTTAACGGCTAATTCAGGTTCGTCAAATGGATTCACCGTTTCGTATGAAATACCTTTACTATCTAAATATGAAGATACTTGTGCACAAGGTGCACAATCATTTTTCTCGAATTTAATGATTCTAGCCATGCTTTATTAATTTTGCTTGTTGACTATCTATAAAATATAAAAAACCAACAACGTTTATAAAAATATAGAGTGTCATTCCTCTAGATTATGAGGATCTCTAACAAATATCTTAATTTAAACTCTGAGTGATATTTATACTTTTCCACATTATTTTATCGCAACTCGTTCAAAACGTCATTAGGAAGACCCTATAAATATAAAAGCTTGATTTTCAAATGTTGAAAATGTGGATAACTTTAAGATTTTTTTCTGTGTCCTAAAATATAGTAAAAATTAGGGTTAATTTCGCAATTAAAAAGCACTAGTGTTTTGCGATAAATAGCTGATTTACATAGGTATGACAATTCTATTGTTTTACATAAAGTTGTTTTTTGTATAAAGCCAAATTCATTGTATTTTTTAGTGTAGATTTATCATTCATATACCCTTAATTAATCATGTTTAAAGTCATCCTTTGTATTTTATCTATTTGCTTAACTACCATAGGTTGTAGCCTGCCCAAATACTATCAAACGTCTGGACTCAAAAATTATGAGCTTTCTCCACAGCGTGTGGACAAAGTGTGGAAACTCGTATGGAAGGACGATTTTAGTGGTAAACATATTGACACGAACTATTGGTCAAGAATAGACAAGGGTACACCCGATTGGAATAAGCATATGAGTCTAGGTGATTCGCTCGTACGTATGGAGAATGGTATACTTTATCTGCGTGGCGTACGTAATCTTGATACATTGCGTGATGCAAGGCCATTTCTCACAGGAGGAATTTGGAGTAAAGGGAAATTTTCTTTTCAATATGGACGAATTGAAATTCGTGCAAAATTAGGTATGGCGCAAGGGGCGTGGCCTGCTATATGGATGCTCGCAGAAGAAGAACGCTACGGTCCTTATCCTAAAAATGGTGAAATTGATATTATGGAGCACCTTAATTTTGAAGATAAGATCTATCAAACCACACATTCCTACTATACATTGGATCTTAAGCAAACCGAGAATCCTCCACATGGCGCGACTACTCCTGTCAAGGCTGATGACTATAATATATATGCAGTGTCTTGGTATCCTGATAGATTAGTCTTTCAGCTTAATGGCAAAGACACATTCACATATCCTAGAGTGAAAGGAGTAGACGCAAGCCAGTGGCCATACGATCAACCA
>JAZQRD010000196.1:0-1511 GCA_045629405.1 Sphingobacterium sp.
TCCATCGAAATTAATATCTTCGTACTTAGCATCGCCTGGTTGGAACACATAATCAACCGTGGGATAATTAAAACGCATATAAATAGTTTCGCCATCTGGACTAATTATTTGATTGCCTTCGCGATCAAGAGCTATAGTCTCGTCGGTGTTTTTGTATACACCTTGGTAACGAAACCCATAGAATGACCCAAATGGATTGTCCTCTTGCAAATACGTAAAGAATGATTTATTTCTTAACGATGCCCTCGCATTCTCACGTGGATAAAGTGGAGAGATTTCACGAATAACATTTCTATTATTTGCTATATTGAAATTTAAGTTTACTGACCATTTTTTATTTTTAACGGCTGCATAATACACACTTGCCTCCCATCCGTCATTATCCATAACACCTACATTCATACTTAATGAACTAAATCCATTGTAGTTAGCAATCTGGATATCATTCATCATCAAGTCAGATGTTCTACGCTTGTAAATATCAGCACCAAATATCAATCTATTGTTAAACAACTCGATATCAAGACCTAAATTATTCTGTGTGACAGTCTCCCAACGTAAATCTGATAATTCTATATTCGATGAGTAAACTCCATTTTCGCCTAAATAGGAATAATCATAAGTATTGTAAATATTGATATAGGAATAATCATTTCTTGGCGCATTACCACTTTTCCCCCAACTCGCTCTAAATTTTATATCGTTTACAAATCCTAAGTCTTGAATAAATTTCTCTTGTCCCATGCGGTAAGCAGCAGATAGAGACGGAAAGTATCCAAATCTATTCGCAGCACCGAATCTAGAGTTACCATCCATACGAACACTTGCTGCGAATATATATCTATTCTTGAATGCATAGTTGACTTGCCCCAATAAACCTACAGAACGTGTTTCTGTAACAAATGATTGTGCATTACCAGTGAGCGTACGTGAAGGAATAGATGGGTCTTGAAGATAAGATGAACCGGTGTTAGTTGATGACAAACCTTGAATAGTATATCTGTCTTCATTCGTGAACAAAGTAAAATTACCTGTTAGCATATGATCTAGACCAAAATCCGGAGTTAATAATAAGCTTGTCTTTGTGCTCATGTTAAACTTGTCATAATCTGAGTCATTCGCCACATTGACAGAGTTTTCGATAAATGGTCTACCAGTTGCTACCTGAGGCAAAAAAGTTTTCGTTTTATTATTATTTATATTTAGTGAAAGGTTACTTGTCAAGGTCAAAATATTTGGAATGATCTTGTAGTTAACCGCAAATCTAGAGTTCAAAACATCACCCAATTGATTACTTAACCCATTATTAGCCATTGATAATGGATTGTATGTACCTGAATAAGTCCCTTGCGCTGTACTTATAGGTGTAAATAAATTGCCCGTTAAATTACCATACTCATCATATTCCCAAATTGCTTGATTTGGCATCTTTCTATACGCAATATCTCTAATAGTTTTAAAATAATTTTGATTAGTATTTACATGCGAATAGGACAAATCCGATTGGAATG
>JAZQRD010000197.1:0-3835 GCA_045629405.1 Sphingobacterium sp.
TTAACGCTGGTGCTCGTCAATACGGAATTTCTTATTCTCAATTAATTGGTAAATTAAATGCTAAAAACATTGGTTTAAACCGTAAGGTATTAGCTGATTTAGCAATGAATAATCCAGATGCTTTCAAAGCAGTTATTGACGTAGTAAAATAATTTAGTTTTTAAACCGCTATCAATTTGTTAGATATTAAAAGGAGCCTCTGGGCTCCTTTTTTATTTATAGCTGTTAGAGTTTTTTATTCTTTATTTTAAGTATATATTTGATTGTTACAAGACGACAAATTATGGGAGAAGAAAACGAGAAAAAGAAATTTGGTATAAAAGATATCGCTCGATTAGCAAATGTATCTATTGCAACAGTGGATCGCGTACTTAATAATCGTAAAGATGTATCTGATACGACGCGTGCTAAGATTAAGAAAATCATAGCTGAGCATAACTATCAACCAAATTTATATGCAAGGTCTCTATCCGTAAAAAATAACCTAAGTTTCGCCGTTATAATTCCACGTACCTCAGCAGAGACTGGATATTGGCAACTGTGCCTTGATGGTATTAATAAAGGAATTCAAGAATTCAGTTCGTTTGGAATAAATATAGAATTATTCTTGTTCGACCAAGAGCATGTGGAGACATTCTTGACTGTAGCGGATGAAGTATTGACAAAGAAATTCAACGCTGTGGTGATTGCGCCTATATTTATTGAAGAGACTAAAGACTTCGTACAACAATGTAGAAACCGTCAGATTCAAAGTATCTTTATAAACTCAGACATTGAAGGTGAGGCGACCATGGGATATATTGGTCCTGATTTGTACAGTACAGGTCGTCTAGCAGCAAATCTAACGTCTTATTTAGTTCCTAATAAATCTAAATTGCTAATCATAAATGTTGCTAAAGGTTTGCAGAATTATAAATATTTGGAAACCAAGATTGCAGGTTATGTTGAATATTTAAATTCATTAAATAGAGAGTTTAATATTGCTGTAGAGGATATTCCTTACAATCAATACGACGAGATCGAAACTGAAATGATGAAGTTACAGCGAAAACATTCACCAGACCTAGTTTTTGTTACAAATTCACGTGTATCTTATATCGGTAAATTTTTTTATGAACATCAAGAATTAACTAAACCACATATCATTGGGTTTGATTTTTTGTCTTCTAATGTTGATTACCTATCTAAAGGATATGTAGACTTTCTTATTTGTCAACGTCCTGATAAACAGGGGTATTTAGCCTTGAGTTATCTTTATAAATATTTCTTGATGAAAGAGCAAGTAAGTGAGTTTAAATCTATGCCTATAGATATTTTAACAAAAGAAAATTACCTGTTTTATGAAAATTAATAGCTGATTGTGATTTTTATACTAAATTATATTATTATCAGCGATAATTAAATAAATATTATACTTCAAGGTAAGTATAAGTGTAATTATTCTAACCCAATAATGTTCCGTATATAAACTTCAATATTAATTATTTGTATTTTTAAATAAATGTTTTTAGATTGTGACAAAATTATTTATAACCAAAAGCGAATCACAAACTATTTATATCTCAGAGAACTTATTATTAAAATAAATCTTACTGAGAATAATAGTTATCAAATTCCGGTAACGTAACCGAAATTAATTTGTTTTTTATTACTAATAAAACAATAAACTAAATAAATGATGTCAAAATTTAATTGGATTTCAAAATTTCTGATTGCTTCCATTTTCTTTGCCGAGCCAATTTCTTCCTATGCTGTATCGAATACTGTCATGATTCAAGTTAGACAAGTAAAAGGCAAAGTTGTAAACATGAAGAATGAGCCACTTTCGAATGTAAATATCCTAGTGAAGGGTTCAGATTTAATCGTTCATACGAATGAAAAAGGTGAATTTAACACCAAATTACCTATGGAATTTGAAGGGTTATATTTTGAACTAGATGGATATCAACGCAAAGAGGTTAGAATAACTGGATTCGATGACATGTATGTGGTGATGGAGGGTGGATCTTCGGCTGGTACAAATAGTACTAAAAAAGGGAATATTAGTAAAACCACGAATTCCAATAGCAATAAAAAGATTTCATCTAAATATACACCAGAAACAAATTCAATCAAACAAATTGCTGATGTAGCTATATATCCTGTGGCTAAAATGGAGTCTACATATGATGTAGTTGTATACGGGTCAAGTTCTGCTGGTGTTATCGCAGCATATACGGTCGCTAAAAGTGGTAAGTCAGTATTGATGATTAGTACCAATGATCATATTGGAGGTCTATCTTCAGGTGGTCTAGGGCAGACTGATATTGGGAATAAGCATGTGGTAAAAGGAATAGCTCGTGATTTTTACCGCCAATTAGGCCAACGTTATGGTGCTTTAGAATCATGGCAGTTTGAGCCGAAGGAAGCTTTAAAAGTTTTCCGAAAATACATTAAAGAGGGTAATGTCAATTATGTTACGAACTATGATATAGATCAGATAAAAAAACAAGGACCACAGTTAAATCAAATAACCATTAAATCAACTGTTAATGGTCATACGCATCAGTTGAGTGCAAAAGTTTTCATAGATGCATCCTATGAGGGTGATTTGATGGCAGCTTCAGGAGCTTCATTTACTGTTGGTAGAGAAGGTAATGCTGCTTATGGAGAGACCTACAATGGTGTGTATCTTCCGAAATTTAGAGCAGAGTCATCAGGATATCATCAATTTCCTGATCATATAAGCCCATATAAAGTACCGGGTGATCCTAATAGTGGGCTTGTATTTGGTGTTCAAGACAATAAGCTTCAAGAGCGTGGTGCTGCAGACAAACTTACACAAGCTTATAACTTCCGTATAACACTGACGGATAGTGTTGAAAATCAGATTCCAATTACGAGACCAGCGAATTATGATTCTACTAAATATGAGCTTTTATTACGTGTATTTGCTGCTCAACCAAATCTTCGTGAGATAAATGATTATTTTATTTGGAGCAAAATGCCAAATAGAAAAACAGATATTAATAATCGTGGCGCGTTTTCAACAGATTATATCGGTGCTAATCACTTATATGCTATGGCAAGTCCTCAAGAGCGTAAGGCCATCTTTGAAGACCATAAAAATTATACCCAAGGATTATTATATTTCTATGCTACTGATCCGCGTGTGCCAAAACCACTTCAAGATTATGTGCAGAAATGGGGTTATCCAAAAGATGAATTCGTTAATTCTGGAAATTTTACTCCACAATTATATGTGCGCGAAGCAAGAAGATTGATTGGTGAATATGTCATGACTGAACACAATTGTCTGGCAAAGGAAGTCGTAACAGATGGAGTAGCCTATGCTGCATATACGATGGATAGTCATAATACACAACGTATCGTAGTAGATGGTATGGTAAAGAATGAAGGCAACGTGGAGATTGGTGGATTTGCGCCATATCCAATTTCATATCGTTCATTAGTACCAAAGCGTTCGGAAGTAAACAATTTAATTGTTCCTATCTGTATGTCTGCCTCACATATCGCATATGGATCTATCCGTATGGAGCCAGTTTTCATGCTTCTAGGTCAAATTGCAGGATTGGCTGCAATAGAAGCTGTAGATAAGGACGTGATTGTGCAGGAGGTTGATTATCGTAAGATCAATAATAAGATGGAAAATGATCCTTATTTGAAAAATGGAGCAAAAGATATTGTGATTGACAATAAAGATCTTCCGACTAATCATAATAAAAATGTCGTAGAGAAAGAGCACAAAATCTACTATGCGAATAATTTGTCTATCTATAATAACCAAAAAACGTTAAAGGTAGATTTAAACAACTTGAAAGAAGGTAAATATAAA
>JAZQRD010000198.1:0-40305 GCA_045629405.1 Sphingobacterium sp.
ATCATTGCAGGTATCATATTCACAATCATTGTCTGTCGTCTTTTTAAAGTGATGAATATGGCTAGAGTAGCTTTGGTAGCGCTTTTGATCATCATGGTACAACCAAATGGAACTTCACTTGTGGAAGCACCTATATTTCGTTTTGCTTCAGTTACGTTAGGTTGTTTGACAGGTTTATTAATTGTAGTATTTACATCTATGATATTCCGACCATTGAAACGTAAATACGGAATACCCTATTAGACGACACGAAACATTTGCTATACTTCAAATTCTATTTGATAGATTACTCATCGCTCATAGTATATTTATTTAGACACTAGCGATTATGTTATCGATAAGCTCACATTACGATTATAATCAGTATTTTTGTGACAATGATAGAGCTATATACAGACGGTGCATCAAGTGGTAATCCAGGTCCAGGAGGTTATGGTACGATTTTGAGAACTATATATCAAGGTAGTAATCCCGAATTTGTTGGTAAACTTATAGAAAAAGAATTCTCTGGTGGGTATCGAAAGACCACTAACAATCGCATGGAATTGATGGCTGTTATTGTTGGTCTTGAAGCATTAAAAAATATTAAGCAACAAGTTACGATCTATTCAGACTCCAAGTATTTCATAGACGCTATTGATAAGAAATGGGTTTATGGTTGGATGCAGAAAGGATTTGTAGGTAAGAAAAATAAAGATCTTTGGCTGCGTCTTATGCAATCATACAAATTACATGATATACGCCTTGTATGGGTTAAAGGTCATGCGGGACACGTAATGAATGAACGCTGTGATAAATTAGCCGTGGCAGCCTCTAAAAACCAAAGTTGCTGGCAAATCGACTCCGTTTTTGAAATGGAAGAAAAAATGGGATTATTGTAAATTTAGTTATGCTCAAATATTCATTTGAACCAATTATTCCCGTGGAACCTACTGTTTTGATATTAGGATCACTTCCAGGAGATCGTTCACTTGAGGCTTCTCAATACTATGCTCACCCTCAAAATCGATTTTGGAAAATCATATTTCAAAATTGTCATGTGTCCTTTACGCAAGATTACGAAAGTAGAATAGCTTTATTACATTATCACGGTATAGCTTTATGGGATGTCTGTGCACATGCCCATCGTGAAGGCAGCATGGATACGAATATAAGTGGAGTGCAACCCAATCCTATTAATGAACTTCTGATGATGCACACGAGTATTGGTCGAGTTATCTTCAACGGACAAAAAGCCGAAAAGCTATATCAAAAATATTTTAAGTGCCTTCCTGAGATTTCCTATTATGCACTTCCTAGTACTAGCCCAGCCAATGCACAATATTCGTTGTTCGAGCTTCAAGAAATTTGGTCTAAAGCGCTAACAATCAATAGTTAGAAATCAATTCTAACGTAATACAAAAAACTTTAGTTATAATCATAAGCTTTGATTATTTTTGTGGCAAGATGTCAGACTTAAAATACAATCAACGAGGTGTATCCGCTGGGAAAGAGGATGTACACAATGCCATTAAAAATATTGATAAGGGTTTATATCCACAGGCTTTCTGTAAGATCATTCCAGATATCTTAGGTGGTGATGAGCAATGGTGTAATATCATGCACGCAGATGGTGCTGGTACCAAATCCTCATTAGCCTACGTTTATTGGAAAGAAACTGGTGATGTATCCGTATGGAGAGGTATAGCACAGGATGCAATCATTATGAATATTGATGATTTACTTTGTGTAGGTGCTATCGACAACATCTTATTATCATCGACTATTGGCCGTAATAAGAATGTGATCCCTGGTGAAGTAATCGCAGAGATTATTAATGGTACTGAAGAAATCCTTGCTGAATTAAGAGAATTAGGTATTGGTATCTACTCTACAGGTGGTGAAACTGCTGATGTGGGCGATCTAGTTCGTACTATAATCGTAGATAGTACAGTTACTTGCCGTATGAAACGTGAAGATGTAATATCTAACCACAATATCAAACCAGGTAATGTAATCGTAGGTCTAGCTTCAAACGGTCAGGCAACATACGAGAAAGAATACAATGGTGGTATGGGTTCAAACGGTCTTACTTCTGCGAGACATGATGTATTTAGTAAATATATCGCGGAAAAATACCCTGAAAGCTTTGATCCTGCAGTTCCTTATGATTTAGTATTTGCTGGTGGTAAAGCCTTGACAGATAAGATCAAGGTAGAAACTGGTGAAGAAATCACTGCTGGTAAATTAGTATTATCTGCTACACGTACGTATGCACCAGTTATTAAACAAATATTAGACAAATACCGTTCTCAAATCGATGGTATGGTACATTGTTCAGGTGGTGCACAAACAAAAGTACTTCACTTTATTGATAATGTACATGTTATCAAAGACAACCTATTCCCTATTCCTCCATTGTTCGATTTGATCCAAAAAGAATCTAACACGGATTGGAAAGAAATGTATAAAGTCTTCAACATGGGACACCGTATGGAGTTATATGTATCTCCAGAGATTGCTCAAGATATTATTGCTATTTCTGAATCTTTCGGAATTCCAGCACAAATTATAGGTCGCGTAGAAGAAAGTCAACAAAAACAGGTGACTATCTCTTCGCCATATGGTACTTTCATTTACGAATAGTAGTTGTGAAAAATAAGCTTGTAATTGGTCGCACTGAAATCGTAGACCTACCAGAATTAGGTTTATTTAATATCAATGCAAAAATAGACACAGGCGCAACTACTTCCGTATTACACTGTGAGGACTTCCATGTTTTTGAAAAAGACGGGCATCGCTACATACAAGCGCATATCCGTGAAGATGTCGAAAATGAAGAAGTCCTTACTTTAACTTTCCCTGTCCATCGCGAACGAACTGTCAAAAGTTCATTTGGACAAACAGAAACTCGACAAATATTCCTTACTAAGATCCGTATGTTTGATCAATTATATGATATTAAGCTATCACTTAGAGATCGATCAAGCATGTCCTATCCTATGCTACTAGGCCGTAATTTTATTAGCCGTAAATTTTTAGTAGATGTCTCTCGCAAAAACTTGAGTAAAGACAGCATCTAACACAACTTTTCTAGCATTTAATTGTTTCAAATTTAAAATTATTATTCCCGTGAAAATTGCAGTTTTATCCACAAATAAAAACCTGTATTCTACGCAGCGATTGGTGCAATCTGCATTGGAAAGAGGGCACGAATGCGTTGTATTGGATCATCGCAAATGTTATGTAGGTATTCGTCAAGATAAGCCGAGTATACATTATAATGGACAAGACATTACAGACATAGACGCTATTATACCTCGTATTGGAGCATCGGTGACCTTCTATGGCTCAGCTATTGTTCGCCAATTTGAGGTTATGAACGTTATATCAGCCAACAACAGTCAAGCCATTACGCGATCTAGAGACAAACTGCGCTGCATGCAAATTTTATCTAGTGCAGGATTAGGTCTTCCAATCACGGGATTTGCACGAAGTGCATCCGATGTAGATGATCTGATCAACATGGTTGGTGGAGCCCCATTAGTTATCAAATTACTGGAAGGAACACAAGGTATAGGCGTCGTGCTTGCGGAAACCAAGAAGGCCGCATCATCAGTTATCGAAGCATTCTATGGCTTAGGAAACAATATATTAATTCAAGAATTTGTAAAAGAAGCTAAAGGTACTGATATACGCGCATTCGTTGTAGATGGAAAAGTCGTAGGCGCTATGAAGAGAACAGCCAAAGAAGGAGAATTTCGATCAAATCTTCATCGTGGTGGCTCAGCCGAAATTGTCACACTTACTCGCAAAGAAAAAGAGACAGCAGTAGCTGCAGCTAGAGCTATGGGATTGACAGTCGCAGGTGTAGATATGCTTCCATCCTCTAGAGGACCGCTAATCTTAGAAGTAAACAGCTCTCCTGGTCTAGAAGGGATTGAAAAGGCTACACACAAAGATATTGCTGTAGAGATCGTCAAATATCTCGAAAGGCAACATGAACTCAAACAACAAACTAAAGTTGTATTGAAAAGAAAAGTCAAAAAAGAAAGCAAGCTTTAATTATAAAGCTTGCTTTCTTTTTATATTTATACTAAAGCGGCTATTTCATTAAGAATCCACCACCTAATAAATCGTTTCCTTCATAGAATACAGCTGACTGACCAGGAGCTATTCCTTTCACAGCGTGAGGGAAATCGACTTGCATCATATCACCGTGTTGTGTCAATATAGAATGTGCACCTGCATCTTTATAGCGAATCTTGGTAATAGCTTCCATAGGCTTATCAAATGACGCGTATTTTACCAGATTAACATTACGCACGAATGCTCTAGATTTCTCAAGCTCATGCTCCTCACCTAATACTACTGTATTACTTTCAGGTAATATTTCGATAACAAATACAGGTTTACCCAATGCGATACCTAACCCTTTACGCTGACCAATCGTGAAGTATGGATAGCCGATATGCTTACCAACTACGGTGCCATCTGAGAGCACGAAATTACCTGGACCAATCTCTTGGTCAAGTGTAGGCTTTTTGTTTCTCAAAAACTCTCTATAGTCATTATTAGGTACAAAACATATCTCATATGACTCCGATTTGTTCGCCAACTCCTCTTGTCCCATATCCAAAGCCATTTGTTTGATTTCGGACTTGTGGAATGACCCTAATGGAAACTGCGTACGTGCCAAATTTTCTTGTGAAACACCCCAAAGTACATAAGACTGATCTTTATGTTCATCAAGACCTTTTGATATAACATAACGGCCGTTGTCATGCTGGCGAATATTAGCATAATGTCCAGTAGCGATAAATTCACAATCCAACTTATCAGCACGCTTTATTAAAGCTTCCCATTTGATATGTGTATTACACAATACACATGGGTTCGGTGTGCGTCCAGCAATATATTCTTCTACAAAATTATCGACTACATAGTCGCCGAATTCATTGCGTATATCCAAAATATAATGAGGGAAACCATAGTTCACAGCTAAAGAACGTGCATCATTGATACTATCTAAACTACAACATCCTGTTTCTTTGGATGATCCACCAGAACTAGCATAATCCCAAGTTTTCATCGTGATGCCGATAACCTCGTATCCTTGCTCATGTAGCATTACTGCTGCAACTGAACTATCTACGCCCCCACTCATCGCGACTAGTACTCTACCCTTTTTACTCATATAAATTTTAATAAAGCACAAAGATACCCTAATTCTATAAGTTATGTGTTTATTTGGTGTAAATTTATTCTCCGTAGTAATCAGCACGTTGGAAAATATGTTATTTTTTTTAAGTTAAAAGTTTTAAAATCCAAAAAAAGAAGTTACTTTTGCAACGCTTAGAAGGTATAACAATAGGCAAAAAACAGTAAGGTGCCATAGCTCAGTTGGTAGAGCAAAGGACTGAAAATCCTTGTGTCGCTGGTTCGAATCCAGCTGGCACCACTTCCAAGACTTATCGTAATAGTCTATAATAAAATACGAAAAGGTGCCATAGCTCAGTTGGTAGAGCAAAGGACTGAAAATCCTTGTGTCGCTGGTTCGAATCCAGCTGGCACCACCTCTAAGACTAATCGTAATAGTCTATAATAAAATACGAAAAGGTGCCATAGCTCAGTTGGTAGAGCAAAGGACTGAAAATCCTTGTGTCGCTGGTTCGAATCCAGCTGGCACCACCTCCAAGACTTATCGTAATAGTCTATAATAAAATACGAAAAGGTGCCATAGCTCAGTTGGTAGAGCAAAGGACTGAAAATCCTTGTGTCGCTGGTTCGAATCCAGCTGGCACCACCAAAAAAGACTAACCGTAATAGTCTATAATAAAATACGAAAAAGGTGCCATAGCTCAGTTGGTAGAGCAAAGGACTGAAAATCCTTGTGTCGCTGGTTCGAATCCAGCTGGCACCACCATAAAAGACTAACCGTAATAGTCTATAATAAAATACGAAAAAGGTGCCATAGCTCAGTTGGTAGAGCAAAGGACTGAAAATCCTTGTGTCGCTGGTTCGAATCCAGCTGGCACCACCAAAAAATGAAAGCCTCATTATTATATAATGAGGCTTTTTGATATGCTATAATCTTAGATTAAACATTTTACTCGGAATAAAAAAGGCTACACTATATAGTGTAGCCTTTTTTATTCCGAGTAATTTCTAGTTTTTTACTTAAGAACATGGTACAATTTTCTGTCCATATACCCTAGCCTCTAAATATGTCTTGTATTGTACATCTTGCGAAAGGGTAATCACATTTTGTGCATTTTCAGAAACCATACCTAATGTATTATTAAATGCTCCTCTACCCTGCTCTATTACTAATGGATAGAAAGGTTCACCACCATTGATATTTTTAGAACCATACATCGATACTTTTCCATCCTTTTCAATAATAGTTCTCAATATAACTCCGGGAATAAAACTTGGGTGAAACAAAACATCGGCACTAGAATTATATGTTCCATCATTAGTGTTTCTAACTCTTCTAATGAATAATTTTCTATTTGAATCATATTCTATATGATCATTCATATCATAGATTTCAGGAATTCCGTTTACGCCCCATTTAGAACCATCCTTAAAAAGAACATTTACTGGTACATTTGAGTTTGGATAATTCCCCCAGCCTTGAAATTGCAACTCGTTTGGATTAGTAGTATTTGTTCCAAGGAATAACGGTTTAGTATTAATCTGAAGATTAAAAGAATTATCTAATCTATAGAAATCTATAACTAAATCATGGTCAGACTTTCCAAATGTAAAATTATTAGTTTGCATTGTACCATTATGCCACTTCACACTTATTGGGCTATTACCCAATTCCGTATTTTTCAATATATCATAACAAGGACAACCTATTTCCAGCTTTAAAGTGTAGCGAACACCAGGTCTCATTCTAAATCCTGATAATTTGATAGGATTCGTTGTTTGGTTTACAGTTAATGATGGTATTTCTAATGTAATAACCTCGTTATCAACAATAATTTTTTGAGAAGCTATCACATATTTTTGATTATTTGCAGATGTTACATCTGTAGTAATCAATCGCTTACCAGTAGTATGTGCTGTTTTTGAGCTAAAACTGCCATCAGATAATTTAAAGTTAACCGAGCTATAAGCAGGACTAATAACCGGATCGGCAAGAGATTTAAGGACTGATCCGGCATGTCCATATTGTAATGTTGTACCTACTTGGTCTATAGTAATTTCCATACTCACCTCCGAGAATACATGCTTTAGCTTAGCTTCCAAAGTATTTCTACCTTGAACTATAGGGATTTCCTTCTTAAAATATAAAAGTTCCGTATTATCTGTTAAGCCAACTAATGAAGCTGCATCTAAGTTTCCAGGAGGCACTGATGGTGCTGTAATAGTATTATTAGAAAGCAAGATGATAGTATAAGATTTACCTACTTCTAATGTGTTAAATAATATCTCATCGCCGCCTGCTTTAGATGCATCGTACGTAAACACTACATTTTCCTTCAAGCTTTTGTTTGCATTGTCATAATGCTAGGGCTAAAATCTTAGTTTGATCAGCAAAGGGTGCATTAAGAGTATCTTTTGACTTAGGAGGTACAGTCGTACTAGCCAGTTTATTTATAGTTGGAAGTTTTTTTCCTTCTATAGGAGTCAAAGTAGCTAAGATAGATAAATCTTTCTCATAAGGTATACGAATAGACTGCTCCTCCAGACCATCAACAGAAGCTAATTTACCCAATCCTTCGTTGGCTTCAGCGATACCAGTTAGTTTAACAACTACTCCGTCACCTTTATAGTGAAATGTATCTATATCTTTCTTACAACCTACAATCACCGACAGTATAAATACTGCTAATATCAAAAAATTATTTTTCATGAATTTCATATCAAATATTAATTAGAAGATTCTCCAGGGGTTTCCCAGCTTATTTTACCAAAGTCCACATCTTCCACTTCCCACTCTTGAGTGAATTTAGTAGAAGAGTCGGGTTTAATAGATACCGCAGCAATACTGCACTCGTTCTCGATAACATGCACAACAAAAGTTGGCGATGAATAAATTTTCTTCTTCATAAAATTTTGCAAACTTTTCAGTTCGGGAAAACTGAAAAAATTAATACTTAGTGTGATTTTGTGAGTTGCATATATATGAAACAAAACAATCAATAAAATAGAAACAGAATTTTTATCATTTCAATAAATAAGGCACATTTTATTGAATAATTTTTTGTTTTTCATCAATAAACATGTTGTTTTTTAATAATTTATTGACTTTTAATAATACATTTATTTAAATAGAATTTTAATAAATGTATTAAACAGTCTTAAAAACCAATTTTCAGACCTAAATAGTAATAGATTTTCTAAATATATATTACTAAAATCTTTGAAAAGTACAATTGTAAAAGAGAATGGAGTAGTAGATGCTATATTACTTGACATAAAAAAAGCCTTCAAAATTGAAGACTTTTTTATGCTAAAATTTACCCAGCAACCAATATAATATTATAAATACTATGACGGTTCCGAAACAGCCAAAACCCATCTTTTTTGCTCCCCAGCCAGCAATAATAGCTTTGAAAAAATTGTTCATATCAAAATGTATTTAAGATTGTTTATTCTTACCATACAACAATCTTCGATTATATATGTTTGATGTTACTAACTTTTTAAAATATTGCGAATAAGTAATTTTTCCTGTAGATGGTCTCTAAGTAAACTTCCATCGCCATGTACCATCCACACTTGTTTGGGCTTGACCTCGTCGATGTATATTAGTAAGTCATTCCAATCTATATGGTCAGATATATATAGACTCATATCATTATGATGCTGCAGTCGCTTCCATCCTGAGGCGAATACACGAACCACATTCTTAGCCCTAAAATAATTATTAAAAACTATCGGTGGTACCAGATAAATTTTATTTTCACCATCCTTTAAAGCTTTTCTATTATATATTTCATACCGAAGCGGTATATATCCTTCATTTTCATATATGCGATGAACAGGAGCAATATTATGATGTACATAGATTACTTTTTCCGGACAATGTTCATTCAACAGGTGCGTGATTCGCTGCGCTTTACCTAGTGTATAGCAACCCAACATGATATTATGGTTTGTCGAACTTAGTTTTTTAATCTCCTCTATAGGATCAGGATGTATTACTTCCGGATTAGCAAATGTAGTCTCTGTAATAACGACATCAGCTTCAACAAATTCTAATGGTTCACAAGTAGCATCTTGTTGCAACTTATAGTCTCCAGTGTATAAATATTTTACACCTTTGTATTCCATCAATATCTGCGCAGATCCTAAAATATGACCAGCAGGTATGAACGTTATAGTTACATTGTTAAGTAGGAAACTTGTTCGATACGCTTTAACTCTATAGCTGTTTTCTTTCTGCTTAGTAAATCTATGTTTCATGAAGGAAACAGTACCCGCAGTAGCCCAAATCTCTTGGTGACCAGGTACAGCGTGATCGCCATGTGCATGGGATATGACAGCACATGCTACTGGTTGCTTAGGATCAATATAGAAATCTCCATACGGACAATAAAAACCTTGTGTACTTTCTATTAAAAAGTCATTTAATATTTCGGACATTATTTTTCGAGTAATATTTCGTGTATTTTAATTATTTGAGGAAGTAACGCTTGTTCATCATCATTTACAATAATAAAATCAGCCATTTTCACTTTCTCCTCTTCAGGCATTTGGTTAGCAATACGTCTACGTACTTCGTCTTCTGAAACACGATCCCTAAGTTTTACGCGTTCTATACGTACATTCTCTGGTGCCGTGACTACTATCGTATAATCTAATGTTTTGTATGAACCACTTTCAAAAAGTAAGGCTGCTTCTTTGAGACTATATGGAGTAGTCTGCTGTTCTGCCCATTCTTCACCATGTGCGATCACTCTAGGATGGACAATCGAATTCAGTAAAAACAATTGCTCTTTGTCATTGAATACTTTCTTGGACAAATAAGCTCTATCCAGTTCGCCTTCGATAGTATACACTTGTTCACCAAATACTTTTTTCAATCCATTTCGGATCTCTTCATGCGTATGCATCAGCAATTTTGCTTCGGTATCTGCATCATAAAATGGGATTCCTAAAGTCTTAAATATTTTAGCTACAAAACTTTTACCAGATCCAATCCCTCCAGTAATTCCTATCCTTAATGATTTCATTTATTTTCTTACAAAAAAATCTACATTTTGCGGTTCAATTTTAACCACTTTGACAAACTCTGGTATTTTGGTAAGTATAACTGGCAGAGATTTAACGTGACTCGTTTCCCATTGCGAAACGTCTACTAACGCTTCAAAATCACTTGCTGTCAACTTCGTGTAATCCTTTAAGCTTACTATTGCAGTAATTGTAACTTTACCTGGAATAGTACGTACAGAGGAATATTTTGTACTATTGACAATTCTAATAGGTATATCTATAAGTTTCTCAGTCAACTCGCCAACCGGTATTACTACTTCCGTAAATTTTGGATATATGGATATATTTGTTCGATTATTTTTATTGAAGTTCACGACTGTGCGAATATCTGTATGTACTTGCTTGCTTATAATGCTATCTGTATCAATAAATTCTATATCTGCAACATCATCCGTGGGACCAGTAATCGTGACATAAGCCGGATTAGCGTTAGTCTCTCCTATTATTCCGTATTGCTTCTTGAAAGCGATATTAGTTGGTACACGTACTTTTACTTTTCGCTGTGTCTGCTTAGAAAAGTCAAAATATAACGTATCTGGAGATACAGCGATGACCTGCTTATCCAATGCAAACTGCCTGTTAATAAATCCTATCTGATTAGAAAAAACAATAAAATTTCTATTACTCAATGAGCTTAGGTCTACTTTTACCTGAGACGTATCGGTATTCAATTTTGATATTAATATATTCCAACCACTCATCTTAACTTTTATAGCAACTGTATCAGACTGTAATGGATGGAATGCACGCTTTTCTGGAATATTGACATATTCAATAGCTGCTTTTACTGTTAGAGTATAGGTATTAGATACAGCGATGAGTAGCCACGCAATCAATGATATCAACAAACAACGAAAAAATATTATAATCTTTCGTTTTTGTATGCGATGGATAAGACGTTGCTTCATATACAAAGGTAATAAATGTAAAAATACGAAATACTAATACAAGTATTTACATAAAAAAAGCCATTCAATAGTTATTGAATGGCTTTCATTATAATGCTAAAAAAAATTATTTCGTCTCTGCATTAACAGCTTTAGAAGCATCTAATGAAATTGCTGTCTTGTCAAATCTCATTTTAACGCCTGAACCAACATCTAATAAGAAAGTTGTATCAGATACTTCTACAATACGGCCATGAATACCTGCAGTAGTTACTACTTTAGAATTAACATCTAACTCCTCAATATATTTTTTGTGATCTTTTTGCTTTTTCATCTGTGGTCTAATCATGAAGAAATAGAATACCACAATGATAAGTACCATTGGTAAAAAGCTCATTATACCACCACCAGCAGCTTGTAAAAAAAATGTTGACATCATATTATTTAAAGTTTGTTAATTATTTACTTTCTACAGTACCTTTAATTTGCACTGTCGTAACACTATTCTCTGCATTCGAAGTTACTGTCACAATCTTCTGTTGAACACCTACTTGTCCTGCACTATTAAAACTTACTTTGATTTCACCTGACTGACCTGGAAGAATTGGCGTTTTTGTATAATCTGGAGTTGTACATCCACATGATGCAGCAACTTGACTCAAAATCACGGGCTCAGTACCTGTATTCTTGAATGAGAATGCATGATTCACAATATCACCCTCCTTTACAGTACCAAAATCAAATACAGGTTCATTGTATTCTATAATACCTGCTGACTGTGAAGATGTATTTTCATCTGTTGTAGCGACAGCATCTACAGCTGTAGAAGCAGCTTCTGTATTATTGGTCGTGTTACCACATGAACTCAATACTGCCACAGCAGCACATAAAATCAAAATATTTTTAATCATAGTGTTTAATAAAATTAATTCTGTAATCCTCTTCCTACTTTACGAATACGTCCTTGACTCGTTAAATCAGCTAGAATTTTATCTAGAATACCATTAATAAAAGTATTACTTTTCAATGTACTGAAAGTTTTTGACAATTCAATATATTCATTGATCGTAACTTTTACAGGAATAGAAGGGAAATTAATCAATTCGCTGATAGCCATACGCATAAGCAGAATATCCATCAAAGCAATACGATCAGCCTCCCAATTTTTTGTTTTTTCAGCGATCAATACTTGATATTCATCTGCATGCTTGACAGAGAATCTCAATAAGTCGTAGATAAAATCTTCATCTTCCGACCAATTCGGTGTTAAATCAGCTAACTTATTTTGACTTGCAACTTCGGAACTGAAATTTTTAAAAGTCTTCGCAATCATAGCTTGCAATACTTCCTTATCTACTGACCAAGTAATAAATTTCTCCTCGAATACTTGCTCAACATCTATTGATTTAAGAATAATTTTCTTAAAGATGTATTTGACAATATCCTTTTCGGCATTGATACTTTTGTCTTCAGATTGCAGATAAGTTAAGTAGGCCTCTGAATCTTTAAGCTGTGCAAAAATTGAACGTACAATCTCTGGATCAAACCCCCATGAAACTTTGTACTTTTTCACTAACTCGAGGTAAGTTCTGTTTTGACGAAGTGATTCAATAAAAGTATTATTGTTCAATTTTGTGGTCAACATTTTATCCTTTTCTGTAGGCAAAAATTTAGCAGCACGGCTCTCTGCATCTAAGACAACGTATTCGGCTACTTCATCTAATAAATTAAGTGTCCAGATATACATTTCATTGACTTCTTCCACACTTTTAAAAAGTGCTTTATGAAAATCTCCAAGTTGTTTGTCGTCTGACAAATTGTACGCATAAAGCGTTTGTAAAACCTTAACTCTAAGGTGTCTTCTGTTTAACATAAATTATAAGAACGATATTTGTTATAAGAACGTCAATTGAGAATATCTATTACCGCCTGATTTTTGCTAGATCGGCGATGCGCTTTTCAGCAAGCTGCGTAGCTGCATCGTGGGTAGTAATATTTTCTTCTCTTGATTTTTGCAACACATGACGTGTCGCGCTGTATATATTACGAATCAATGATTCAGTCCGGTCATTACCATAGCCTTCCAATTCGGAATAACAACTGATAAGTGCTCCAGAGTTAATTAAAAAATCTGGTGTGTAAAGAATATTATGTTCTTTTAGAAGTTGTAATGTCTGTTGCTCTTCTTTTAATTGATTATTTGCTGAGCCTGCAATGATTTTGCAACGCATCTTAGGCACAGTATCCGGATTGACGGTACCTCCCAAAGCGCATGGTGCATATACATCCACATCTAGCTCATAGCTAGTCGAGTACTGTATAGGTTCAGCTTTGTATTTAGCAGCTACTTTCATTTTTCTTTCTTCTGTCATATCCGAAAGATATACACGCGCGTTTTCTGCTCGCAACATAGCTACTAACTGCTCACCAACTGAACCAACTCCCTGTACAGCGACTTTACGTCCTGCTAACGAATCATCTCCATACAGTTCTTTTATAGCTGCTTTAATACCATAAAAAACTCCTCTTGCAGCAAATACTGTAGTATCTCCTCCGCCATTCATGGATGTAGGTAGACCTGCTACATACTTTGTCTCGGAACGGATAAATTCCAAATCACGCTGTGTAGTACCTACGTCTATTGAAGCAATAAAATTACCATTAAGACCTTCGATAAATTTACCAACGCGTCTCATCAATACTTCGGTTTTCTCTGTACGATTATTACCGATAATGACAAGACTTCCCCCACCCAAATTCAATCCAGCTAACGATGCCTTGTGCGTGATAGCTTTAGAAAGACGTAATGCATCTTCTATAGCCTCTTGCTCGGTAGCATAAGGAAGCATACGTACACCTCCAATTGCTGGCCCCAAAGTGGTATTATGAATAGCTCCAATAGCCTTTAAACCAACTGATGGATCATTGCAAAAAAACACATGCTGATGTTCCGATGGTGTCATTAAATCAAAAATGGATGAATTCTGCATATTGAAAAATTAATTCTAGCACAGACTCTTACGAATCTCTACAAAAATAGAAAATATATTTATTAATATTATCAAATCTGAAAATATGTAACAAACAGATATTTTTATGACAGTCTGCTTCTATAGCATTAACATGTTTCTGCAGATAAAGCGTTACATTTGTATTACAAGAAGAATATGAAAGAGCTAGCATACCTGAATAAATACTTTTATAAATACAAATGGCGCTTAATTCCAGGAGTTATTTTCGTAATAATATCCAATTTTTTTGGGATACTTCCTGCCAAAGTCATTAGAGAAGCATTTGATTTAGTAAAAGAAAATATAGATTTATACAGACTTTATAATGGTTTCGAGCGTCAGGACCTTATCTACAAAGTATTTGGTTCGAGCTTGCTTCTATTTGGTGGCGTAGTTTTGCTACTTGCTCTACTACGTGGTATTTTCTTGTTTTTGATGCGCCAATCCATTATTCTAATATCTCGATATATAGAATATGATTTAAAAAATGAAATATACCAACATTATCAGGCACTAGATTTTTCATTTTTTCGCAAAAATAAGACAGGCGATATGATGAGCCGTGCTACAGAAGATGTTAATCAGGTACGTAATTATCTTGGTCCAGGTATCATGTATACGATCAATACAGTTACGCTCTCAATCATGATTATCTATACAATGTATGATGTCAATCCGATATTAGCAACCTATGCCCTGCTTCCAATTCCAATCATATCATTTATCATATTATTCGTTAATAAAATTATCAATGAACGCAGCACGAAGATTCAAGCACAGTTATCCAAGCTATCTTCATTTGTTCAAGAAACATTTGCCGGTATACGTGTCATCAAATCGTACAATCGCGAACAAGATAAGATGAATGAGTTTGAGAAAGAAAGTAACGTCTATCGTCAGACTTCATTGAACCTAATAAAAGTACAAGCGGTATTTTTTCCAATGATTATATTTTTGATTGGATTTAGTACAATTATTACGGTATATATAGGTGGTAAGGAAGTGCATAACGGAACTATAACTGCTGGTAATATAGCTGAATTCATCATGTATGTCAATCAACTCACTTTCCCTGCAATGTCATTGGCATGGGTTACTTCATTGATTCAACGTGCAGCAGCTTCTCAAAAACGAATAAATGAATTTCTAAAAACCGAACCTGATATTAGTAATGGTACTATCAAACATCAATTGAGCGGTGGAATAAACATTTCTAATCTATCATTTACTTACCCAGAGACAGGTATCAAAGCATTAGAAAATATCTCTGTTCGAGTATCGCCAGGTCAAACATTAGCTATCATAGGAAAAACAGGATCAGGAAAAAGTACATTAGCCAATTTATTACTTCGTATGTATGATCCGGACAAAGGTAGTATACACTATGATGGAGTAGATTTGAAAGAGGTAGAATCTAAGCATTTTAGACAACAAGTAGGTTTTGTACCGCAACAAGTTTTTCTTTTCTCTGATACTATCGCTAATAATATAGCATTTGGTTTAGACACCTTACAACTTGATAAAGTTGAATGGGCAGCTAAACAGGCCTCAGTATATCAAAATATTATTACCTTCCCAGAAGGATTCCAAACGCATGTTGGGGAGCGTGGCATTACATTATCGGGAGGTCAGAAACAGCGCGTATCCATTGCACGAGCTTTAATTAAAGATCCTGAAATATTAATATTTGACGACTGTCTATCTGCCGTGGATACCAAGACTGAAGAAGAGATATTATACAACTTAGGTAAGATTATGAAGGATAAGACAACAATATTCATAGCACACCGAATATCAACTATCAAGAATGCTGACCATATTATCGTACTAGATAGTGGTAGGATAATAGAACAAGGAACACATGGAAGCTTGTTAGCTCTAGGTGGTGAATATAAAGCACTTCATGAGAAACAGTTACTACAGAGTACTTAGAAGACCAATAATATTACATAAAAAAAGCGTCAATACTAAATTGTATTGACGCTTTTTTTAGAGAGTAAAACTTATCTACCGCTTCTACTTCTACCACCAGAAGATCTACCTGTACCAGATGATGAACCTCCACCTCTAGAAGAAGCACCTCCAGCACTACCCGATTGATTTCTTCTACGTTCTTTACTCGTTGGCTTAGATTTTTTTGTATGTCTAAAATCAGGTTTCTCACCAGCTTTAATTTGCTCTTTTGGAGATTTTGATTTTTTCTTAGTAGTTGTACTTACAGAATTTTTCTGAATGAATCCCTCTGACATACTTAAGCCTTCCATCACTTGAACTGGAAGTTCTAGACCTATTGTGAATTGAATTTCACGGATATATGGAATCTCTTCTACATCACATAATGAAATAGCGAATCCTTCAGCTCCAGCACGTCCTGAGCGACCTATACGGTGCACATATGACTCAGGCATATTAGGAAGTTCATAGTTGATAACATATTTCAACAAGTCTATATCTATACCACGAGCAGCGATGTCAGTTGCAACTAATACTTTTATTTCTTTATTCTTAAATGCATCCAATGCTTTTTGACGAGCATTTTGAGATTTATTGCCATGAATTGCAGCAGATGTTATTTCATTTTTTTGCAAAAATTTTACCAATCTGTCCGCACCATGCTTCGTACGTGTAAATACTAACACGTTATCATTTACCTCTGAAGATAATAACTTTAATAAGGCCTTATTCTTATTAGCTTTCTCTATATAATATAATGTCTGCTTGATCGTCTCTGCAGTGGTAGATTCAGGTGTTACTTCTACTTTAATAGGTTTGTTCAACATACTATCTGCTAATGACTGAATTGCCAAAGGCATAGTTGCAGAAAAAAATAGGGTCTGTCTATTAGGAGGAATAACTTTCAAAACACGTTGAACGTCGTTTATAAAACCCATATCCAACATTCTATCAGCCTCATCCAGAACGAATATTTCTATTTGATTAATTGATAATACACGTTGGTTCATTAAGTCTAATAATCTTCCTGGCGTAGCTACTAATATATCTACACCTTTACGGATTTCCTGAACTTGACTAAATTGATTCACTCCACCAAAAATAACCGTATGCTTTAATTTCAAATTCTCACCATACGACTTGAATGATTCATCAATCTGAATTGCAAGCTCGCGCGTAGGTGTTAAAATCAAACAACGAACAGTTCCTCTTTTTTGTCCTTCAGGTTTACTGTTATTCAGCAATTGTAGAATCGGAATAGCAAATGCTGCAGTTTTACCTGTACCTGTTTGAGCACATCCTAATACGTCTTTGCCCTTTAAGATTTGTGGAATTGCTTGTTCTTGAATTGGAGTAGGTTGTTGGTAACCTTGTTTTTCTAATGCAGCCAATATAGGTGCAGATACTTTTAAATCTTTGAAAGTTGTCATTCAACTAATGTTATTTGATCAGTACTTTCAATTACGTGTGAAAGTGCCACGATAGACTTAAAGTCTAGTTAAAAACAAAAGCCGCCAAGAAACTTAGCGGCTTTCATTGTATCAATTGTAAACCTTAGTTTTGCTCAGTAGAAACAACTGAAACATAAGATTTGTTGTTAGCTTTTTTACGGAACACTACTGTACCATCTACTAAAGCGTACAATGTGTGGTCTTTACCAATACCAACGTTTGCATCAGGATTGTGTTTAGTACCACGTTGACGAACGATGATGTTACCAGCGATAGCTTGTTGACCACCGAAAATTTTGATACCTAATCTCTTACTATGCGACTCACGGCCGTTCTTCGAACTACCCGCACCTTTTTTATGTGCCATTTCTTTATCTTAATTTGTGACTAACGTCAGATTAAAAACTCAATTTAAAAACTCAATCACTTATTATAAAGTGATACCAGTAATTTGGATTTTAGTGAATTGTTGACGGTGACCGTTTTTCTTTTTGTAACCTTTACGGCGTTTTTTCTTGAAAACGATTACTTTATCACCTTTTAAATGAGACAAAATCGTAGCTGAAACTTTAGCACCTGCAACATTAGGAGTACCTACAGTGAATTTACCGCCGTCTTCTGCTAACAATACGTTGTCAAATTCAATACTAGCGCCTTCTTCTCCTTGTAAACGGTGTACAAAAAGATATTGGTCTTTTGCAACCTTAAATTGCTGTCCTGCTATATTTACTATTGCGTACATTGTTATTTAATTATTTTCGTTAATTATTTAATGAACTGCAAAGATAGCATTATTTTCCATTCACACATAATATTTTTCATTTAAATATAATGCACTTCTTACAGTTAAACAAAATTCCAAACCAGCTGCATATATCACTATCACCAACAGCATCTTCGTAATCAGCTACCTGATTAAAAAACAACAAAATAACTGGAGAGAAATTTACGCAAACGTTTTCGTTACATCGGTATTAAATTTTGTTTAAAAAACATAATAACTTGAGCATCGTAAAGCTAAATTATTTTATAACTGCTTTTTAAACCTATATTTATTTATCATGCACAAAAAACCGTTTTTAGGGAAATATTATCCCATTACATCGGCTTTGATGCTCGCTCTAGTTTTATCAACTAATAGTGAAGCTACGGCGCGTATGAACAACATTCCTAGCGCTAATCTAGTTAAACAACAAACCATTACAGGAAAAGTTCTATCAGATGGCGCTCCAATTTCGGGAGTCACAATTTCTGTAAAAGGAACGGAAAAGGTAACGTCTACAGACAACAATGGTGTATTCACAGTTGAAGCTAATATTGGTCAAGCTTTAGTGTTCACAGCTGTAGGTTATCAACCTATCGAAAAAATCATCAATAACACTAATCTACAAGTTGAACTTACAGCCTCAAGTGAGGATCTTGAAGAAATTGTTGTAGTAGGTTTTGGCACGCAAAAGAAAGTCAATCTGACTGGAGCGGTACAAGCAATTAGTTCTAAAGATATACAAGACAGACCTGTCACAAATGTATCCACTGCATTACAAGGGAAATTTGCAGGTGTCACTATTATACAGAATTCTGGCCAACCTGGTAAAGATGGTGGTTCTATTCGTATTCGCGGTCTTGGTACCACGAACAATGCTAATCCACTAGTGTTGGTTGATGGTGTAGAGAGCTCTATGAACAACATCAATCCCAATGATATTGAAACCATCTCCGTACTAAAAGATGGGCCAAGCGCAGCCATTTATGGTTCAAAGGCAGCCAATGGTGTCGTATTGATTACTACGAAACGTGGTAAAATGGGTGATCCAAAAGTCAATTACTCAGGCTATGCTGGTTGGCAAGATCCTACAAGATTACCAAACTATATGCGATCATACGATCATGCGGTGATATTAAATGAAGCTTTAGCTAATGAAGGTCGTTCACTACGTTTTACAGATACTGACATCGAAGGTTTTAAAAATCAAAGTGATCCAGATAAATATCCAGATACTGATTGGTTAGGTTTATTGTATTCAGGTAATGGATTTCAACAAACACACAACTTACAATTCTCTGGCGCTACTGAAAAAGTAAATTACATGGCATCAGCTGGTTTCTTGGGGCAAAATGGCGTAATAGATATCGCTAAATCTAATCGCTACAACTTAAGAACAAACATCGGTGCTAAAGTATCTCCAAAATTAACGTTGAACTTAGGGTTATCATACAATTACCAACGTATAAATGAACCAGTGAATCCGTACACAGGTGATATGGCACAAATATTTAGACAGTCTAACCGTATACCATCTTTTATACCTTATAAATATTCAAACGGATATTATGGATACTATGGAGATGGAAACCCAATCGCTTGGCTAGACATGCAGTCTACAGATAAAATGACATACAAACACACCAATATTAATTTCTCTGGTGAGTATGAAATTTTAGACGGATTGAAATTCAGACAGGTTGTAAGTTTCCAACCAAGAGATAATATGTCTTCTAAGTTTGTGAAAGAAATCCAATTCTATGACAATACAACAGGTAGTCCATCCATGCGTCAAGGTGTAAACAACCTAACGGTTTACAACAACCAAGAAGAATTGATGACACTTCAGTCATTATTAACTTACGATAAATCATTTGGTGACCACCAATTGAATGTTTTGGGTGGTTTTATGGACGAGACTAGACGTGCTGATTTTACTAGTGCATACCGTCAAGGATTCTTAGGAACACAATTAGAAGAATTAGTATTAGGCGATGCTTCTGGACAGGTTGCTAATGGAGGTGCTAAAAAATTAATTTTACGCTCGTACTTTGGCCGAATTAATTATGCTTTTGCTAACAAATATTTATTTGAAGCAAATGTACGTCATGATGGCTCATCACGTTTCGTAAAAGGAAATCAATGGAATACCTTCCCTTCGTTCTCAGCAGGTTGGAGAATATCTCAAGAAGACTTTTTCCAAAGCTCGAGTTTAGCAAACAGTATTGCCGAATTAAAAGTAAGAGGTGGATGGGGTATCTTGGGTAATCAAACAACTGCTGGTGTAGGAGAAAATGTTTACCCTACTGCAGACGAATGGTATCCAGGTATATTCTCAATTAGTTCTGGTTATAATTATGCCTTTGGTAATGCATTGAGCTCTGGTGGTACTGTTGCTATTGCAGCGAATCCTCTTTTATTATGGGAACGCTCAATCAGTTCTAACATTGGTTTGGATTTGAATTTAAAAAACAACTGGAGCTTTGTAGTAGATTATTTCAACAGATCTACAGATCGCTTATACATGGCACTCCCCGTTCCAGTAGAATTTGGACTACCTAGCCCAACTCAAAATGCTGGTGTTATCAGAAATAGAGGTGTCGAGTTACAAGTAAATTACAGTAATCGTCAAGGTGATTTCAAGTATGATATTGGCGCAAATGCATCATATATCGATAATAAGGTACAAGAGTGGAAATCAAACGCTGCTGAACCATATAGCACATTTTATGTGCGCAATGTAGGATTGCCAGTACGTTCATTTTATGGATATGAGACATTAGGTATTTACCGCTCAAATGAAGAATACCAAAATTCAGGTGTTCAAGGCATAAATAACAATGTTGGAGCCGGTGATTTGATCTATAAAGATCAAAATGGTGATGGAAAAATAGACGGAAACGATAGAGTTTATCTAGGTTCGCCTGATCCTAAATATATCTTTGGTCTTACAGCAAACATGTCTTACAAAAATTTCGATTTAAACATGTTCTGGCAAGGTGCTGCTGATGTAAAAGGCTATATGTGGGGTGAAGCTATAGGTAATATTTCGGGAACTGATAAACCTACAGATATCTACGCAGATAGATTCCACATCACTAATAATCCAAATGGAAGTATGCCAAGAGCATTGACGACTTGGACTCAAAACAAACCAGAGACAAATCCATCAGATTTTTGGGTACAGAATGCGAGCTATGTGCGATTGAAAAATGTGACTTTAGGTTATAACATACCTGCAAGTGCATTGTCTAGATTGGGTATTAAAGGAGCAAAAGTCTACTACAGCGGCCAAAACTTACTAACGTTTACAGGGTTTGCTAAAGGTTTCGACCCTGAAGCTCCTGCAGATTCTAGAGGTAACTTTTACCCTCAAGTTACGACAAACACTTTTGGTTTGAATATTAATTTTTAAGAATAAGTAAGATGTTTAACAGATATAAATACATATTATTAGCATGTGCATTAGGATTCGCTTCATGTGAATCATTAGACCAACAACCACTGGATAGATTAGGTGAAGAAACATTCTGGCAGACAGAGAAAGAAACATTATTTGCTGTAACTGGCGTATATAATGGTTGGGAATCCGGCTCGCATATATTCTACATGGATTGTGCATCGGACAATTCGAATAATGATTTCTCACACGAAGGATTTCAGCAGATAGGTAACGGAACATTCAACCCCACAAATCCAGGAAGTGCGGGTTCACGATACTCTTACACACATATTCGTAGAACGAATTGGGTTTTAGAGAATATTGATAAAGCACCCATTACTGATGAACTTAAAAGACGTCTGAAAGCAGAAGTTAGAACTATCAGAGCTTATCGCTATTTAGATATGGCTATACATTTTGGTGATGTACCTTTGATTACGAAAACATTATCAATCCCGGAATCTTATGTAGAAGCAAGCCCAAGAACTGAGGTTTTTAAATTCATAGAAGACGAATTAACGGCAGCAGCATTAGACTTACCAGTAAATCAAGCTGAAAAAGGTAGGATGACGAAAGGTGCTGCTTTAGGATTTCTAGCGAGAGCATATGCATTCCAAAATAAGCACCAACAAGTAGCTAATACTACACAAGAAATAATAGATTTGGGATCTTATAAATTATTTCCAGACTATGCTAATCTATTTGAAGTAGCTAACGAGAATAACGCTGAAATTATTTCTGATATTCAATATATTGAAAATACTTTTGGTTATACAAGCTTAGGCATTATGCTACCTAACACGCTAGGTGGCTGGGGATCAATTGTACCAATTCAATCGTTGGTAGATGCATACGAGACTGCTGACGGCAGCCCTATTACTACATCTGCAAGTTATGATCCTGCGAAGCCATTTGATAATAGAGACCCAAGATTAGCTGCGACAATCGTCTATCCAGGTGCACTATACGCTGGAAAGTATTTTGATCCACTTGGAGATACTAAAGATCATCCAAACAGTGCAGACAACGCATCAAACACAGGTTATAATTACAAAAAGTACATCCAAAATCCGGCTTCATATGCTAACGTTTGGAATGTAGGTACAAACATTATTGTACAACGATACGCTGAGATTTTATTATTAAATGCAGAAGCAAAAATTGAATTGAATCAAATCGACAATGCTGTGTATACTAATATCGATGCAGTACGTGAGCGAGCTGGCCTACCAAAAGTTAATCAATCTGCTTACGACACACAAACAAAGTTGCGTGAATTAGTAAGACGTGAGTTACGCGTAGAATTAGCTGGAGAAGGTCGTCGTCGTTTTGATATTATCCGTTGGGGAATCGCTAAGGAAGTGATGAATGGACCAGTTTATGGATCCCTTTCAAAAGGACAAGTAAATACAACTACTGGAGAAGTTACTTATTCTTCACTTTCAGATAGATTCTTTGTAGAAAATCGTGTATTCACTGAGGGCAAAAATGAACTTTGGCCAAAACCACAATCTGCAATCGACGCAAGTCGAGGCAAATTGAAGCAAAATCCAAATTACTAAAAAATACAGAGGGCATCTATACAGATGCCCTCTTACTTTAACTAACCAACTATCAACTATTCAATTATCTAACCTCTATCAATCTTTTTGCTACTATTGCTTCTTCTTTCTTACCAATGGTTACATCTAATACACCATTAACATATGCAGCTTCTATATTGCTATAATCTACCGTTTCTGGAAGTGTGAACGAACGTGTAAAAGAATTAAAGCTAAACTCTTTTTTACTGTATATTTTATCTGTTGATGCAGACTCCTCAGTCTTCTCTACCGAGATCGAAATGATGTTTTTGTCTACATTAATCTTGAAATCAGATTTTTCTAATCCTGGTGCTGCAACCTCAATGGTGAAAGATTTATCCCCTTCTGTAATATTCACTGCTGGAATACGTGTCACTAATCTATCAGTGATAAAGGAATCATTAAATAAGTTATCAAATACACTATTAACAAATGGGTTTACAACATCTGTATTTAATGCTTTCGTAGGGAATTTAATTAATGCCATTTTTATATCCTCCAATTTATGTTTAATATTTTTTAATCAATTATTTATATCTGGATATAATCAACTAACATACCAACAAAAAAAATAAGACATTTTGTCTTTTCTATTTTTATAATCAAGACAAAATGTCTTGATTATAAAAATAGAAAAGCCTTTTAGCTGACTAAAAGGCCTTTATCTTAAATGTTATAATTGCTAATTATCTTTTTTATAATGTAGTTCAATTTCTGAATTGGCCAAATCTCCACCAAAAGCTGGGTTAATCTTACGGATGCAGATGTATATTTCCTCAACGTATGGATATTGTTTACGGATCAAATCTAGAATATCTTCCACTGCTGATTCTATTAATTTACGTTTTGGACGCATCACTTCTACTAATATTTGGTACAATCCTTCATAATTGATTGTATTATCCAAATTTTCGGAATCAGAGTTTTCAAATGGAAAGTAAACATCCAAATTAATGTAGAACTCAGTACCTATTACTTGTTCTTCTTCATAATAGCCAATTGGCGAGTAAAATCGTACTTCTTTTAACGATACGCGTTGTGTAACCATGCATTAAATTTACATATTTTATTAAATATCCTTATATTTAAATATAACTAATAAACCTATTTCAATTATTATGATAAAGAGAGGGATTACCTTGCCAATAATTGCCTTATTGGCTTTCACAACAAGTGCAGTAGCACAGACTAAATTTCAACCACAAGACACTGAATTTTATACACCCGTACTGCGAACAGTTCAGACAACAGCAAACAAAGCACCAAGTGATGCTATCGTTTTATTTGATAGTCAACATCTCAACGCGTGGGAAAGTTCAAAAAATACTGGCCAGCCCGCACCATGGACCATTAATAACGATAATACATTCACGATGAAACCAGGGGCTGGAAATATCCAAACGAAACAGCACTTTGAAGATTTTCAATTACACATAGAATGGAAGAGTCCAGAGGTCATTAAAGGTGAAGGACAGACAAGAGGAAATAGTGGAATTTTCTTGCAAAATATGTATGAAATACAGATCCTAGATAATAACAACAACCCAACGTATGTGAATGGTCAAGCAGGCTCTATCTATAAGCAACATCCTCCATATGCGACTGTTTTAGCGCCAAAAGACGGTTGGCACACATATGATATTATTTATACTGCACCAAAATTTAATAAAGATGGATTACGTATAAAAAAAGGTTTGGTTACATTATTACACAATGGTGTATTAGTTCAACATAACACAGAAATAGAAGGCACAACTGAATATATTGGTTTACCAAGACAAGTTGTACACGGTGCTGGGCCTTTACTTTTACAAGATCATGGTGATCTCGTAAATTTTAGAAATATATGGATTAGACCTTTATAAAGGTTTAATCCATATATTTTAATTCTATATATTGCACATCATACACAAATGAGTAATTTCGTGCATATTATAATATCACGAATGAAAAGACTGCTCCTATTATTCCTACTCGCATATACTACTGCAGTAGCCCAACGAAATTTCACCATTGAAGAGACTGTATTTGGTCCTCGTAAATTCGCCCCTAAAAATATAGTAGGTTCGGTATGGAAACCAACTACAGACACTTTTACACACCTCGATAGTAGCTTTCAAATCCTATTAGCTAGAAGTGAATCTGAATCTTGGATTGCTAAACCACTAGTAACAACCAAAGAATTACAAGTAGCTGTTGATAATATTTTACCTACATCCAATATTACGATCAGGAGTTTTCCTTCTAATTATCAATGGCTTGACAACAACACATTCTCATTCTCTACTGATAACGACAAAGTATTATTCAATATATCATATAATACAAAAACAAAATCTGCAACGCTAGTCAGTAAAGCGCCATTTCAATATTCGCAGCATCAATATTCCAATGATAAGCGCTATGTATCCTATTTAATAGAAAATAACATAGAAATTTTGGCAGCAGATGGTCGAAAAATCAATGTTACACAGGATACTATCGACGGTATCGTAAATGGTAGTGAAAATACACATAGACAAGAATTCGGCATCAATAAAGGTATGTGGTGGTCTCCCGATAACAATAAGTTGTTGTACTATAGAAAGGATGAGACTATGGTAAGCAAATACCCACTTCCACAATGGGACACACGTATATCATCTATCAAAGATATTCGTTACCCAATGGCTGGTATGAAATCTGAAGAAGTGAAATTAATTATCTATAATCCAAGTTTAGATAAATACACTACGCTACAAACTAGCGATGATCAGGAACATTATTTAACAATTGTAAGCTGGGATCCTTCCTCTAAATACGTATATGTAGGCATATTAAATCGTGGACAAGACCATCTCAAAGTAAATCAATATGATGCAAATGATGGATCATTTATAAAAACTTTATTTGAAGAGAAGTCATCATCTTGGGTAGAGCCTCAACATTCTCTTATTTTCTTGCCCTCCCATACCAAACAGTTCTTATATCAAACGGATAAAGATGGTTATAATCAACTTTACCATTATGACACCGATGGAAAATTAATAAAACACCTCGGCTATAAAGATGTGATTGTCATAAGTTTCAAAGGATTTGATTCTAAAGGCAATAAAGCATATTATATTGGAGCACATAATAATGGTCTTGAGAGACATTTGTACGAAGTGGATATACGTACTGGTAAGACAATACAACTGACTCAAGAAAACGGAGTACATAATGCTAGTATCAGCCCAAGTGGCAAATATATTTTAGATCAGTACAGCAATCTACATACACCTAACAAAGTACAACTTATTAATCGTAAAACTAATAAGCTACTTACTATTTTGAATGCTGAAAACCCTCTTGCAGGAACTATACTTCAACCGAAAGTTGAATTCAAAACACTTGTATCACCCGACGGAAATACTCCATTAAATGCACGCATAACTTACCCTACTAATTTCGATGCAAAAAGTAAGTATCCCGTGATGGTGTACCTATACGGCGGATCTCATGCACAAATGATTACTGATCGTTGGCTAGGTGGAGTTGGTTATTTTGACCTATATATGGCTCAAAAAGGGTATATAGTATTTACACTTGACAATAGAGGTTCAGATGCTAGAGGAAGAGACTTCACGCGTGTCACACACCGCAACTTAGGTGAAGTGGAGATGGATGATCAATTAGCCGGTATTAATTATTTGACATCACTTCCTTATGTAGACCAATCTAATATGGGAATATTTGGATGGAGTTACGGCGGATATATGACTACCTCGCTAATGACCAAACATAACCAAACATTCAAAGCTGGTGTAGCTGGAGGTCCTGTCATCGATTGGAAATATTATGAAGTCATGTACGGAGAAAGATACATGGACACACCTCAAGATAACGTTGAAGGCTATGCAAAGACATCGCTATTGAACAAAGCTGATAGTTTGAAAGGAAGTTTACTCATTATACATGGTGCTCAGGATCCTGTAGTATTACAGCAGCACAGCATGGACTTTTTAGAGCAATGTATCAAAGCGGGTAAGCAAGTAGATTACTTCTTATATCCTAATCATGAGCACAATGTGATAGGCAAAGATCGTGTACATATGTATGAAAAGATCGCAAGATACTTCGATATGCATTTGAAAAAGTAAATTTATATATAAGCCTCCTAGAGAGGCTTATATTTCGATACATAAATTGAGAAGTTATTGTTAAAATTAAATGATTTTTCATCATATATTAAAATAAAATACATAACTTTGCACTCCGACAAAGCAGTCGGAATTCTCCCGTAAAAAGGCACTTTTCGTATCTCTTGTCGAATAATTACAATCAGTATTTTAAACTTTTTGATTTAATAAATAATGCCTAGAAACACCTCCATTAACTCCGTATTGATTATAGGTTCTGGTCCTATTGTTATCGGACAAGCGTGTGAATTTGATTACTCAGGATCTCAAGCTGCCTTATCTTTAAAAGAAGAAGGTATCAAGGTTTCGATAATCAACTCTAACCCTGCAACAATCATGACTGACCCAGTCGTTGCGGACAACGTTTATTTATTACCACTTACGTGTGAAAGTATCGAGCAAATTCTTCAAGAACAACAAATTGATGCGGTATTACCTACTATGGGTGGACAGACTGCGTTGAACTTGTGTATCGAAGCTTCAGAACGCGGACTTTGGGAAAAATACAACGTTCAAGTAATCGGTGTTGACGTAGCCGCTATTGAAAAGACTGAGAACCGTGAGGAATTCCGTCAATTAATGATTGATATCGGTGTTGGTGTGGCTCCATCAAAAATTGCTAACTCATTCTTAGAAGGTAAAGAAGCAGCTCAAGAGATTGGCTTCCCATTAGTAATTCGTCCATCGTACACATTAGCTGGTACAGGTGGTGGATTCGTTCATAAAAAAGAAGATTTTGATGCCGCTTTAAATAGAGGTTTACATGCTTCTCCTACACACGAAGTGTTAGTAGAACAAGCTGTATTAGGATGGAAAGAGTTCGAATTAGAATTGTTACGTGATAAAAACGATAATGTAATTATCATCTGTACCATCGAAAACTTTGACCCAATGGGTATCCATACTGGTGACTCTATTACTGTAGCACCAGGTATGACATTATCTGACAAATGCTACCAAGATATGCGTAATCAGGCTATCCTGATGATGCGCTCTATCGGTAACTTTGCTGGTGGTTGTAATGTGCAGTTCTCGGTAAATCCTGTAGATGAAACTATTATCGCTATCGAGATCAATCCACGTGTTTCTCGTTCATCTGCATTAGCTTCGAAAGCAACAGGTTACCCAATTGCTAAGATTGCTGCTAAATTAGCTATCGGATATAACTTGGATGAGTTACAAAACCAAATTACAAAAACTACCTCAGCTTACTTTGAGCCTACGTTAGATTATGTAATTGTCAAAGTTCCACGTTTCAACTTTGACAAATTCAAAGGTGCTAACAAAGAATTAGGTCTACAGATGAAGGCTGTAGGTGAAGTAATGGCTATTGGCCGTACATTTATCGAAGCACTACAAAAAGCTGCTCAATCATTAGAAACTGGCCGTGCTGGTCTAGGTGCTGATGGTCGTCAATCGCGCAACTTAGAAGAGATCATGTACAGCTTGGAACACCCAAGTGCAGATCGCTTATTCCATATTAAAGATGCATTCGAATTAGGCGTTCCATTGGAATCAATTCGTAAGGCAACTCATATTGACAAATGGTACTTATTACAGATTCAAGAATTAGTTCAATTAGAAACTGAATTAAAAAGATACCAACTGAATAATATCCCTGCGGATTTCTTTATGACTTTGAAACAAAAAGGTTATTCAGATCAACAAATCGCATGGTTATTGGGCAATGTGACTGAAGATGAAGTATATGACCGTCGTAAATCACTAGGTATCAATCGTGTTTACAAAATGGTAGATACTTGTGCAGCAGAATTCCCAGCACAAACGCCATACTACTATTCTACTTTCGAAACAGAAAACGAATCTATCGTATCAGACAAAAAGAAAATCGTTGTATTAGGTTCGGGCCCTAACCGTATCGGTCAAGGTATTGAGTTCGATTACTCATGTGTTCATGGTTTGTTAGCGGCTAAAGAATCTGGATACGAAGCTATCATGGTAAACTGTAACCCTGAGACAGTATCTACAGATTTCAATATGGCTGATAAATTGTATTTCGAGCCAGTATTCTGGGAGCACGTACGTGAGATTATAGAATTAGAGAAACCAGAAGGTGTTATCGTTCAGTTAGGTGGTCAAACAGCACTTAAAATGGCGGATCGCTTAGAGAAACTAGGCGTTAAGATTATCGGTACATCTTTCGAAAACATGGATTTAGCTGAAGATCGTGGTCGTTTCTCAGACTTGTTGAAAGATTTAGATATTCCATACCCTAAATATGGTGTAGCAACTACTGCTGAAGAGGCGATTAAAGTTGCTAATGAAGTAGGTTACCCAGTATTAGTACGTCCTTCGTACGTATTAGGTGGTCAAGGTATGAGTATCGTGATCAATGACGAAGATCTTGAAAATGCAGTAGTTAAATTATTAAATTTACTTCCAGGAAACCAAATCTTAATTGACCATTTCTTAGATAGAGCTGAAGAAGCAGAGTCTGACTCGATATGTGATGGCGAAGATGTACACATCATCGGTATGATGGAGCACATCGAGCCTGCTGGTATTCACTCAGGTGACTCGTATGCAGTATTGCCTCCATTTAGTTTATCACAAAATGTACAAGCTAAAATGGAAGAGTACTCGATCAAATTAGCAACAGCATTAAATGTTAGCGGGTTATTAAATATTCAATTTGCTATCAAAGGTGAAGATGTATATGTAATCGAAGCTAACCCTCGTGCATCTCGTACAGTACCATTTATCGCTAAAGCATATGATGTACCTTACATCAATATCGCTACAAAAATCATGTTAGGTGTTAATAAATTAAAAGATTTCAATATCGAACGCAAGTTGACTGGCTGGGCTATCAAAGAACCTGTATTCTCTTTCTCGAAATTCCCAGAGGTAGACAAACAATTAGGTCCTGAGATGAAGTCAACAGGTGAAGCTATTCGTTTCATTAAAGATCTTCAAGATCCCTACTTTAGAGAATTAGTATCTAAAAAATCAATGTTCTTAAACGCTCAATAAGCTATCAAGTCTTTATCATAAGAAAAGGCCTCACAAGATGTGAGGCCTTTTTTATTTTTTAATAAATGGTAAATACTTAAAAAAAATATTGACTAGCTTTACTTTAATTATTAATAATAACTAACTCAATTAAACATCAAAAATTAATAAAAAACCATCTTAAAGTTTGAATGAATGCTATTGTGGAATATTTGAGCATTCAACACTTTGTTAGTTTTGTATTTATACTATGTGCTTATTGCTTTAACTCCTGCGATAAGTATGAATACGATATCTACATTGATGATAACAGATTGTTAAAATTCAAATCCAAATTTAAGGAAGACAGTGCCACGTTCTATAAGAGTTTCGACAGAACAAACTACAATTTTAGACAGTCTTTGACACGTATTATTCATTGGGATAAAGTCAAAGTTAAAAAACGATACTGATATAATACCAATTATATTACAATTGCCAATTGGTCAAATAAAATTGGAGAAGGAAAATTACCTAAAAGTACCAATTGCAAATAAAATTACATCATGAAAAAATCAATACTCTACCTATCTATTTCTATTGTAATATTATCTAATATTCCTATACTTAATTATTCATTATTAGCCTACCTAGATGAAGGAAAAATTAGATATTCCAATCATGACGGATCACGTACAATAATTGAAGACTTTAATTATAAATCGGGATTAGCGTCTCAAAATAAGGATGATGAACTATATAGACTTTACCCGTTAAATCCATTATACTTTTGGAGATGGAGCTTTTATTTATTAGTTAGTAAAGATTTTAAGTATAAAAAATGGGATAAAATTGAATCTAACCGAGTTCCCTATGATCCAGAGAATATAATGCAAGATTTTTAAATTTGACAAAAACTTAAATTTGTTTAGAAATAAAAAAATAGTGAGAACTTATGATTCTCATTATTTTTTTATTATTAGCCTACAACTTTCACTTTTTTTCTACTATCTACATCTTTTACACATCTGAATCCTACATTATTGGTAGGGCTGTTAACTTCGCCTTTTCCCCTTGCTCCTGCTTTATATCGTTGACAATATTCATCATTACATAAGAAAGACCCTCCACGTTGCGCGCGTTTTACCAAACCGGGCTCTTGTGGATCATAAGAATCGTTTGGTCCTTTTGGATTATTTGAAGAAGATTTTCCATAATAATCCGGTCTATAATAATCAGCACACCACTCCCAGACATTACCTTCCATATCGTACAATCCAAACGCATTCGCCGGAAAAGATTTTACTGGAGAGGTCGATTCAAATCCATCTTCTTTGGAATTGAAAGAAGGAAACTTACCTTGATAAATATTAGCCAACCATTTATCATTTTCGAGTTTTTCATTGCCCCAATAATACTCTTCATCTTGATGTATATTCGCTTTGGCTGCATATTCCCATTCCGCTTCAGTGGGTAATCTTTTGCCTGCCCATCTAGCATAGGCTGCAGCATCTTCCCAGGCAACTTGCGTGACAGGATGACCCTCCCTACCTTCTATTGAGCTGTTTCGACCTTCTGGATGTCTCCAACTTGCTCCAGGCTTGTAATCCCACCATTGCAGATGATTGTCTAAATTCGATGTAACTGCACTACCTATAAAAACTGCAGAACCTGGTACAAGCATTTGTGGATCAACACCAGGAAACTCGTTAGGGTCTAAGGGTCGTTCAGCAACTGTAACATAACCTGTTTCATTCACGAAAGCTGCGAATTGCCTATTGGTAACTTCATGCTCATCCATATAAAAACTATTCAACTCTACCTCATGAATTGGTTGAGCGTCTTCATATGAATTTGACCCCATCTTGAACGACCCTCCTTTAATCAATACCATTCGTACTTCATCAATACCTTGCATATATTGAATTGTATCTATAGATTGGTTACCGAATCGACTAGATATAGTTGATCCAATATGACAGGCAGTTAATGAGTCTTTATTTGATATTTTCTGCTTTGTAACCGAAGCTTGCTGACATGAAGCTATTACTACTACACAGCTTAATAGATAAGAAAGAAAATAGACATGATATTTAGGTAGTTTCATAACTTAAATTTAAAGTAAATTATACAAAAAATAAGAGCCAACTATTAAGTTGGCTCTTATTTTTTTATACGAAATTCACTAAATTAAACATTCAATTGTTTAGAAGAATCCTTAGCAACCTTAGGACGAATTGGTGTATTACCGCCGCCATTTAATGTAATATCAACTGGTGTATTAGTTTTCCAATTTCCTCTTGTAAAATCAGGGATCAATACAGTCTTACTGTTTTTGGCTACCGACTCACAGCTCAATGGAACGATAGCACTCCATGAAGCACCTTCATACACTGGTTGATCAATAGGTAAACCATTACGTAGACAGTCGATCAATCTCCAGTCCATCATAAAGTCCATACCACCGTGACCACCAACTTGCTTAGCTTGTTCTCCGATAAATTTGATTAACTCTGGAGTGTACTTTGCGTACAATTCCTTCATTTGGTCTTCTTTCACGAAAGAGTGACCGAATGCAATACCTTCCTTAGGATATTTCTGAGCAAATCCCTTTGTACCACTTAATAAGTGTAAGCGAGAGTATGGACGAGGAGAAGTCACATCATGCTGAACCATTAATGTTTTACCTTTCTCTGTCTTAATCAATGTTGTGTCCATGTTACCACGGAAACGTTGACCTACGAATTGTTTATAGAAATCATCTTTAGCAGCTAACTCACGAGCCTTATCTCCCATTTGGAAATCTGCAGTTTGCATAGCTACCAAATGCGTCATTCTGTCTCCAGAATTGATATTCATACATTGAGCGATTGGGCCAATACCGTGTGTTGGATATAAGTTACCGTTCAATTTAATATTTTCACGCAAACGCCACATGTTATCATACCCATTCTTATTAAAATTAAGATCTAATAAATCATGGATATAAGCACCTTCAGCATGTACTAATTCACCAAATAAACCTTGGCGAGTCATATTTAATGTCAACATTTCGAAAAAGTCATAGCAACAGTTTTCTAACATCATACAATGTTTTTTTGTTGCTTCAGAAACTTTAACTACTTCCCAACACTCCTTTACAGTCAATCCGATAGGAACTTCACAAGCAACGTGCGCACCAGCTTTCATAGATTCGATAGCCATTGGAGCATGGTATTCCCATGGTGTAGTAATATATACCAAATCTAATTCTTCATTTTTAAGAAGGTCTTTCCAACCATTCTCACCTGAATAAGATTTAGCTTCTTTTAAGCCTTTACTTGTTAATGTTTTTTGATTTTTAGCTACGCGATCAGCATGCTTATCACATAATGCTACGATCTCTACACCTTCTATATATGTAAGACGATCGACAGCGCCAGGACCACGCATGCCTAAACCGATAACAGCTACTCTTACTTTATCAATTTTTGGAGCAGCGTACCCCCACATGTTGAAACTTGGTGCTGCAAAAGCTTGTGTATTCAGAGCTGGTACAGCTAAAGTCGCTGCAGACAGTAATGAAGCTTTTTTCAAAAAATCTCTTCTATTTGTACTCATAGTATTTTAGGGTTATATACTTATTTTTTCCTTTAAAATTAAAGGGGACAAATGCCCCCTCTAAAATCACCTATTTTAAAACAAACTAAACAGTCTATTAACAAATAACCAATATTTACTTAAGGCTTATTGGTTGTAGAGTTGTTAAGGATCTCTCCCTTTCTCTACAACAATAATAATCTATAAATGGTAGAATAAAAAATAATTTTAAAACGCAAACGTTTGTCCAATTTTATACATACGATTGCTTAAAATTCTACCAAATTATTTTATGAGGTCTACTTGACCTACAAGCTCTTTTAGATATGCTTCAGACAATTTAGCTTGTAATTTAGCAGCATTCATTCGTGAAATAGCGTTGATAAAATTTTCTTGAGCATCACGAAATTCGACAGCACTAAGCGTTCCTATTTTGTACTTATCTAAAGTGATATTTAAATTTTGACGAGCGATTTGCTCGTTCGTTTGTTCAAGTCTAGAAAGCGCTATATTTGTCTGATAAGTTTGAAAAGCTTGGGATAAAGCTGTCTCCAATTGCAATAACTGATTTTTGTATTGTAAATCTGATTGATCAATTCTAATCTTAGCTATACGCTCATTTCTACGTTGATTGAAGCCATCAAAAATATTCATGGATGCGGTGATACCATAGTTTAATCCTTTAGAATTTGACTGAGCTACGAAACCTAATGAAGATTCTGATCCCGAGATATTGTATCCACCATTCAGCCTTACCACAGGATAACGGTTAGCCTTCACAGCTTTCAACTCTAGCTCTGCGATCTTTTTATTTAGATTAACAGCTAATAGATCTGGATTTGATTCTTTAGCTCTTGACATTAAATCAGCAAATTTCAAATCTTCATCGATCACGACTTCATCCACTACAGCGAAATCCGTATTTAACGGTTGTGCAATTAAACTGTTTAGCGTAGTTTTTAAATTTTTGACTACGTCTAATTGTCTCAATCGAGCAGATTCATCCGAATTCAAATTCACTTGAACATTCAATACTTCTAAGCGAGAAGCCTTACCAATAGAAAATCTATTTTCAGCTGTACGCAATCTTTCTTTAGAAATCAAAATACTAGAATCAATTGCATTTAATAGATTTTGTTGTTCTACAATATTGTAATAAGTTGTAATGATATCGGATACACGTGTAACTATAGTACTCTTCAGTTGTAGTTGACCTTGCTTTTCAAGTTCCTTGAGTGTTTCATATCGTGCAAACATGCCTAGACCATCAAATATAGTCCAACCTAAGCTCACACCATAAGATAAACTATTATTCTTGGCATTATCCAAAGAACGTACTTCACCAGTAGCTTGTGTTTGCGTAGTATTTTGTTTGCTATTAGTCTGTGAGAAGTTTAGAGTGGCAGTAGGAAGCATACCGGCATTGCCATATGTAACATTCTCCTTTGCAATTAAAAGATTGCTTTCTGAGACTTTAATATCATAGTTATTCTCCAACCCTAGTTTTACAGCGTCCTGCACAGTCATTAATTCTTGTGCACTTAATCTCTGTGTGAAGACACATAGTAAAATTGGTATTAAGGTATATAATGCTTTCATGTTAATCTTCAATATTATCAAATTCAGGACGATGTTTTCGCTCGCGAGACATCATTAAATAGAAGGCTGGAATCACAAATAAGGTTAGAATAAGTGAAAACATGGTGCCTCCTACAATAACAACTCCCATACCTACACGACTTGTAGATGCTGCCCCCAATGACATAGCGATAGGTAATGCACCAAAAGCAATAGCTAACGATGTCATTAAGATCGGTCGAAGACGAGCTTCTGAGGCTTCTAATACAGCTGTAAACTTATCCTTTCCTTGTTCCCTTAATTGATTGGCAAATTCTACGATTAAGATACCATTCTTTGTCACTAATCCGATAAGCATAATAGTACCTATTTGGGAGAATATATTCCATGTCTGACCAAATAACCATAAAGAGAATAAAGCACCAGCTACTGCCAATGGTACAGTAATTATGATAATCACTGGATCTACGAAACTTTCAAACTGTGCTGCCAAAATTAGAAAAATCAATAATACAGCTAAGCCAAAAGCAAACATTGTATTCGATCCTGACTCTACGAAATCACGTGATTCACCACCCAAATCCGTCGTGAAAGTTTCATCCAATATTTTCTCACGTATACGTTCCATTGCTTCTATGCCCTCACCCATGCTTTTTCCTGGCGCTAAGCCTGCTGAAACTGTAGCTGACATATATCTATTATTATGAAATAACTGAGGTGGACTACTTTTCTCTTCCAATTCGACAATATTATCTAATTGAATAAGTTCTCCACGCGTATTCTTTACATACATAGAAGCTAAATCAGTAGGTGTCGCACGATCGCTACGATCGAACTGCCCCATGACTTGATACTGCTTACCATTCATCATAAAATATCCAAATCGCTGTCCTGAAAGCGACATTTGCAAAGTTTGAGCAACATCTAAAACTGACACACCTAAAGATTGTGCCTTTTCTCTATCTATGGTAACATAGATCTCCGGCTTATTAAATTTCAAGTTGACATCAGTAGTAGAAAATGTCGGATCTGCAGATAGCTCATCCATAAACTCCGGAATTTTTTCCTCAAGCTTTTGGAAATTTGGTGCTTGAATAATGTATTGAATCGGTAAACCGCCTCTTCTATTCACAGAAATTGTAGGCTGCTGAGATACGGCAACACGGGCTTCAGAATACTGCCTAGTTAATCGTGTCAAATCATTAGCTATTTCTTCTTGTGTACGCTCACGTTCTGCTTTAGGGACAAGTCCTAAACGTACCATACCCGAGTTGACAGATGCAGACCCAAACCCTGGAGAAGTAATAACAAGACTTACTTTCTTTTCAGGTACCGAATCATTAATCAACATAGTAAGATCTGTCATGAAGCGATCCATGTAGTCGTATGATACACCTTCTGGAGCAGTCACACGCAAACTCAGATAACTTCTATCATCATAAGGAGCTGTCTCTTTGGGAAGTAATTGGAAAAATAAATAAATCAAACCAAAACAACCTAATAGAATACCAAAACTCATCCATTTGAATTTCAAAAAGCTCTTCAAAGCCCCAGCATAGCTAGCATTCATTGCTTCGAAGTATTTCTCAGTCTTATTGTAGAAATTTGATTTCTTCTGTTCACCACCTTTCATCAAATACGCATTCAACATAGGTGTCAACGTAAGAGATACAAAAGCGGATATCAATACGGCGGCTCCAATGACGACTCCAAACTCTCTGAACAAACGCCCTACAAAACCTTCCAAGAAAATCACTGGTAAAAATACAGCAGCTAATGTTATAGAGATCGAAATGACAGCGAAAAAGATTTCGTTAGATCCCTTGATTGATGCTTCAATAGGCGACATACCTTCCTCAACCTTCTTAAATATATTTTCTGTCACTACAATCCCATCATCTACAACTAGTCCTGTAGCAAGTACTATCGCCAATAAAGTCAATACATTGATAGAAAATCCGCATAGGTACATTATAAAAAATGTAGCGATCAAGGATACAGGTATATCAATTAGTGGGCGGAAGGCTATCGACCAGTTTCGGAAGAATAAGAATATGATTAATACCACTAAAATGACCGCAATAATCAACGTTTCAACTACCTCCAACACAGATTGCTTAACAAATACAGTATTATCAATAGCAATATTCATTTCCATTCCTTCAGGAATATCAAGTCTTAATCGGTCATATTCTTTGTAGAATAGTTTCGCTATTTCTAGGTAATTGGTGCCGGGCTGCGGGATTATCGCCATAGAAACCATGGGATAGCCGGAGTCAGACATTTTTGTTTCAAAATTTTCAGCCTCCAAAGTTGCGCGGCCTATATCTCCTAGTCGAACTATACGATTACTTTCTGCACGTATAATAATATTATTGAATTGTTCTTCCGTCGAAAGATTACCAATAGTCTTGACAGTCAATTCTGTATTCGCACCAGTCAACTTACCAGATGGTAGCTCTATATTTTGCGTGTTCAAAGCATTACGAACTTCCATTACTGTCAGTCCATATGAAGCAAGTTTTGCAGGATCTATCCAAAGTCGCATGGCGTACTTTCGCTGACCCCAGATCTGTACCGAACTAACCCCAGGAATAGTCTGTAATCGCTGTGAAATTACATTTTCTGCATAGTCAGATAGCTCTAATACATTGATATTCGAGCTCTGCAATGTCATCGTAATAATCGGTTCAGAATCTGCATCGGCTTTAGAAACCACAGGTGCTGCATCAATATCTTGTGGTAGTGACCGCATTGCTTGCGATACTTTATCTCGAACATCATTTGCTGCTTCTTCAAGATTTTTGCCTAGATGAAATTCAATATTGATATTACTTGAACCTTGACTACTCGTAGAGGTGATATTTCGAATACCATCTATTGAGTTAAGTGATTTTTCAAGAGGTTCAGTAATTTGTGATTCAATGATATCTGGATTCGCTCCCGCATAGCTAGTACGAATAGAAATTTGAGCTGGATCAATCGACGGAAACTCCCTTACTCCTAAGAATGAATAACCTATGATCCCAAAAAGAATCAATAAGAGATTCATTACAATAGTAAGAACTGGTCTTTTTATACTTAGTGTAGATAAACTCATAGCTCTTATCTTAATTCAACTTTTACGGATGCACCATCACGCAATGACATCACACCAGATGTTAATATCGTATCACCAATAGCTAAGCCTTTACTTACTAAAACATCCTGATCTGTACGACCTCCAGTCTCTACGATCACTTCTTTAGCTTTACCATTCTTTAAAACAAATATTTTTTTTCCATTTTGAATTGGTATCAACGATTCAGCTGGTACTAAAATCCCATCCTCAACCGTAGCTAGAGGGAAGGTAACATTGGCAAACGAACCAGGAATCAATTTTTGAGAAACATTTTGTGCTATAGCTTTTACCGTCAATGTACGTGTATTGGCTTCAATAGTAGGTTCGGTTGCGTACACCTTCGCTGTATAGTCTTCATCATCTCCTTGAACCTTAAACTTTACTAAGCTTGAATGATTAACCATATGTGCATACTTTTCCGGTATAGAAAACAATAATTTTATTTGTGCTGTGTTGACCAATGTAGCAATACTAGTAGCAGGAGTTATATAACTACCCTTTGAAATATTACGCAAACCAATTCGTCCCGAGAAAGGCGCTTTTACAAGAGTTTTATTCAACTGTGCTTCGATCAACTGAATTTGCGATTGTGCAGTGCGATAGTCTGCACTTGCGATATCGTATTCTTCTTGACTAATAGCTTCCTTTTCTAGTAATAATTTAGCTCGACGCTCATTTTCACCAGCTAACTCGCTACGAGTACGAGCTTGAGCTGACTGAGCTTTCAAGTCAGCATCGTTAATTTTCACAAGCACTTGACCCGAAGAAACTGTACCGCCTTCTACGAAATTCAATTGATCGACTATTCCCGATACTTCAGCATGTAATTCTACGATTTCGTTTGCTTCAATAGACCCAGTTAAATCTAGGTAGTCGGAGAAAGATGTAGACTCCACAACTTTACCATAAACCTTAGAAGTATTGTTACGCGGTCCACCTGCATTTAAATTTTTAGCAGATTGCTCTTTATTTACATATATTCTGTAACCTACTAGTGCACCTACGATAGCTAACCCCAGTAAACCAAAATATATCAGTTTCTTATTCATAATTACTTACGTTAATAAAATACGGTATTTTAATATAATTACAAGATAACCTTTTTTGCTATGTGAACTGTGTAAAAATCTTATTATAAAGTATGCAGCAAAACCATTCATCGCTCTTTAAAAACATAAAAGGAAACCTTTTAGGTTTCCTTTTATTGTATTATGATTTGACTTGCTTTTGCATTTCAGAAAATTCATCTATAATGCTGTCATCAACTGGCTTTGTCATTAGCGAGATGACTACAGTTGTAATAAAACTTAAGATAAAACCAGGGATCATCTCATATATCTCTTTATAATCGTGAGGTATATATACCCACAGTAGCACTACAGCACCACCTACTATCATACCCGCTAGACCACCCTTTGCAGTAGTTCTTTTCCATAAAAGTGATAGAATGACTAATGGACCGAATGCTGAACCAAATCCTGCCCACGCATTACCCACCAGATTAAGAATACTATCTTTTGGTGTGAGTGATAACAATAATGCAATTACAGCTACAAATAGTACCGAAATTCGACTCATTAAAAGCATATTCTTTGCAGTAGCTTGACGAG
>JAZQRD010000199.1:0-3090 GCA_045629405.1 Sphingobacterium sp.
TATGATCCTGTAGGAGGAGGTAATCCCTATGTAGCTGTAAAAGTACCCAAAAGTAAAAATGTTACATTTACGGATAATACTTTAGGTAATAATGAAGGTGTAAAGAATTTGAAAGTAGTCGTTAGTAGATATGTTTTAGCTAGATTAAATAATTCTACACGCACTGATGAAAATGGAGTGTTTACAATCTCACTTCAAAGATATGGTAATAGTATTATGAACCTTATGTATACCTGTAAAGATGTTCGTCTTAGAGCTGTAGATATAAGTAGTAAAACAGTAGCGGGAACTATATATGATGCATTGAGAGGGGTATTGACGATTAGTGTTCCAGCTACTTATATTCGCTTATTAAGTCCATTTTCTAATGTGAATAATTACAATGTAAATTTTGGTCATGGAGGTAAGCATGCATTGTGGAGTATTACTTATAATGGAATACAAGAAGCCAATCAGTACACTATAGACCTAGATATGCGCTCCAATGCAGCTGCTACAAAGTTTTTAGATGTTATGTGCTGTTATTTTAGAGATGCCGATAATGCTGGCTATGCTGCACCTATGCTTCAGTATATAGGTTCTTATCCTGAAGGAACTAATATGCTATTTAATTTAGCAAACATTGCATCTATGACTGGCAATGCTATGCCAGGTTTGCTACCAGATATATGGATAGGTGGTGGTGTACTAAATCCACGCAATGCAGCAGACTTACGAAGCACGATATATCACGAATATGGTCATTCATTACATTATTTCAAAGCCAATACGATAAACAATAATCATTGGAAAACTAATATAAATTATTCATTAGCTAAAGGGTATGGCAATGATATAACCTCCATTAGATGAGCCTATTTTGCTTTATCCGAAGGCTGGGCAGAATACGTAGGTCAGCTATATGGGAGTATGAAATATGGAAATGTTAGCGCAAGAAATGTGACATATAGTACAGATGGGACTATAACATTATATGATGTTACTGCACCTTATCTAACACATCTAGAAAACAATCCAACTTTTGCCAACTCATTCATCCCAAAAGGTTTGTTCTATGATTTAACGGATGGTTGGAATCCTCAAGAAAATTTTGATAATATCCAAGGTTTTACCACCAATGATATTTATCAAAAACTCAATCCAAGAATGTACACGATACAGCAGTTCAGAACTCGTTGGGAAAATGATCATCCAAATGCTAATAATAATACTTTGTTTAATGAATATTTAAATAGATAAAATATGAAATACTATTTAATGATATTGATGGGATTAATATTTGTATTACAATCTTGCGAACCAATGCCAGCTGAAGAAGGTATAACTTTACCAGCTATAGATATTGGTTTAAAGGTAAACCCCGATACTGCTTATGTAAAATTAGGCGATACGGTGTACCTCACCGCAAGCGTATCCAGCACATTAAGTAATGGTGTAAAATTGGAAGATGGGAAAGCAACTATAGATTTATATATGGGATATACAAACCAAATACCCATTACTGAATTTCATTTTGAAACAATAGAGAAAGATTTACACACCAAAATTATCACTAATAAAGGTGACATAAGAGTTTATCCAAGTACTGGAAATATTGTTGAAATTTATGCACTCCCTTATGGCGATAGTTTACGATTATCCATTGCATTTGTGCCACAAAAAAAAGGGTCATATTGCTTTCAGGTACAATCAATGTTTTATGAGGGCAAAAAAGGTAAGACTAGAACACAGCCATTTTTTGATATGAATGATGTTCATTGGGATTTATACCAAATACCAGAACTAGATTCTTTAAAACCATTACCTGGCACACCAGAATATTATAAATCTTATTATTTCGCCGTTACAGATTAAAATACTCACAGCCACAACGTAAATTTGTGGCTGTGTTTTTTATGCTATAGCCAATGTTGGGGCTATTTATTGCGTCTATATAAAAGAGTTTATATATACTTACTATCGCGTGGTTTAATCTTTGATTTAACGGATGCTGGGAATAATGAACCTTTTGATAATATTCAAGGTTTCACTACCAATGATATTTACCAAAAACTCAATCCAACAATGTACACGATACAGCAGTTCAGAGCTCGTTGGGAAAATGATCATCCAAATGCTAATAATAATGCACTATTCATGCGTTATGATGTAAACTAAAATATTTATGAGACAATCTATATTGTTATTATTCACATTATTATTGCTAATGCAATCTTGTGAACCTATGCCAGGAGATGAAGGTATCACCTTACCACCTATAAATATTGGCTTAAAGGTAAGCCCCGATACAGCTTATGTAAAACTGGGTGATACCGTTTATTTGACAGCAAGTGTACCCAATACATTAAGTAATGGTGTGAAATTAGAAGATGGAAAAGCAACAATAAATCTTTATCATGGATATATATCAGAAATTCCAATAATAACATTTGACTTTGAAGAAGTAACTGATAATATAGATAGTAAATTTATTGTAGAAAAAGGAGGGATTCAATATATGCAAAATGAAAGAAAGATATTAAATATTGATTTACTCCCATACGGCGATAGTTTACAATTATCCATTGCATTTGTACCTCTTAAAAAAGGAACGTATACATTTTACATTCAATCAATGTTTTATGAGGGCAGTAAAGGTAAAACGAGAACACAGCCTTATTATATAAATACCAATCATAATTTTGACGAACTATGGCATATACCAGAGAATGATTATGATTACGATAGGCAATATCTCTTTGCAGTTACAGACTAACTACTTACAGCCACAATATTAATTTGTGGCTGTATTTTTATGGTTTAAACAATGTTGGGACTATTAATTTCGTCTATAAAAATGTGGAAATAGGAACTTCCTTGCTCTTCGAAACTTGCCCTCGCTCTTCGAAACTTGTAGTTTCGAAGCAATATGCTATCGCTTGTAGCGATCAAAACGCAACATCAACCAATAATCACACATTACAAAACAATCTATCCACCAATAAAATCAGTACTTTCAGGCCAATAATGCCAAAACGAATTAAAAAGATTTGGAAAGAAGGATATAAAGTGACATCTTTGCACTCCCAACGCAATTGCGCTCAGCGCCAA
>JAZQRD010000200.1:0-28116 GCA_045629405.1 Sphingobacterium sp.
GCACAAAATTACCCACAAGATGGAAAGCTTTATTATGATGCACTTCCAGATACACTTGTTTGGCGTAATCCACTGTCATACAATGAACCTTATGTGAACTATTATTTGCGCCATCCTTCATTCCAAGACTACCCGGTAGTAGGTGTAAGTTGGGATCAAGCAAATGCATATTGCTTATGGCGTACAGATCGTGTTAATGAACATATATTACGTGAGAAAGGTATACTATTAGATTACAAATCACTTCGTGAACAACAGCAACAAGCTAATCAAGCCTTCAATACAGAAATATATCTTAATGGACAACTACAAGGTGAAGGTATCGACGGTAAAAATATGCCCCGTGATAATAAAATCGGAGCAGAAAAAGATGCACGCAGAACAGTTCGAATGGAAGATGGTATCTTAAAACAACCTTATAGACTGCCTACCGAAGCTGAGTGGGAATATGCAGCTTTAGGCTTGGTAGGGAATACAGATGATGGAATTATCTCATCTAGTAAAGCTTATCCATGGAATGGACTTGGTGTACGCGACGCTGCTCGAAAAAACCAAGGTCGTATGATGGCTAATTTTAAAATATCTAGCGGTAATAATATGGGTGTTGCTGGAGATTTGAATGATGGCGGCGATATTACTGTTCCTATAAAAAGTTACAAACCTAACGATTTCGGATTATATAATATGGCAGGCAATGTCAATGAGTGGGTATCCGATGTATACAGACAATTATCATTCGAAGACTTTGAAGATTTTAATCCATATCGTGGACATGAGTTCAAAGACAACTTATATGAGAATGAAGAAACTCGACTATTAGCGAAAGATCAATATGGAAGACCTGTAAAAGTTCCTGCTAAGGCTCCAAGAAAACAAACATGGGAAGAGCTTCAAGCAGCTAAAAATTCTACTGCATCTGAAAGCACTTACAATCATGACGCAAGAGACTTTAAAGATGAAGAACAAAAAGAACTTTTTGGCAAAACAACGCTAGTTAATAACAAATCTCGTGTATATAAAGGTGGTTCATGGAATGACCGTGCATATTGGTTGAATCCGGCTACACGTCGTTTTATGCAACAAGATGAGTCAAACTCGATGACTGGTTTTAGATGTGCAATGACTGCCGTGAGTACATCAAATACATTGAAATTAAAGTAATAAAATAGACATTAAACAAAAAAGGCTTCAAAATTTATTTGAAGCCTTTTTTGTTTCCATAGTTTAATTAATCAATAGATATTAATAGCGATTAGATTCGGGTTTATGCTAAATGGTAATACCATTTTACTTCGTGAAATTTGTGTTGACCAAGTAATAGGTTCTAATCGAACTGCATTTCCTTCATAAACCTTATATAAATAGGTAATAACCCACACTAAATTATCATTAATTAGTATATCCGAAATCTTCCCATTTTGATATTTTTTCAATAATGGAATACGCAATAGATGCTAAACGCAATTGAATTTCACAAAAAAGCCCAACTAGAAATTCTAGTTGGGTTTTCAAATATTATAATCCTTAAGAGAATTAAGCTTGAGGAGCGTCAGTTGCTGGAGCAGCTGGCTTATCCGTTTTAGGCTTATCTTCACGTGGAGGACGAGGCAATAAAGCTTTACGAGAAAGTTTCATTTTACCTTGTTTATCTACATCTAATAACTTAACAGTCACCATATCACCTTCTTGGAAGATACCATCCATAGTTTCAAGACGTTTCCAATCAATCTCAGAGATGTGTAATAAACCATCTTTACCTGGCATGATCTCTACGAAAGCTCCGAAAGCCATGATAGACTTCACTTTACCTTCGTAAGTCTCACCGATTTCAGGACGAGCTACAATATTTTTGATACGTGTAGTCGCATCATCGATAGATGCTTTATTATCAGCGAAAATCTGAACGATACCTTTGCCATCTACCTCTTCGATAGAGATCGTAGCGCCAGTTTCACGTTGCATTTCTTGGATGATTTTACCACCAGGGCCGATAACAGCACCGATAAATTCTTTATCGATTGTTAATTGGATGATACGAGGTGCGTGAGGTTTGTAATCTTCACGAGGCTCAGAAATAGTTTTCTTCATCTCACCTAAGATATGAAGACGTGCTTCTTTAGCTTGATCTAAAGCTTGCGTCAACACTTCCCATTTCAATCCGTTAATTTTTAAGTCCATCTGACAAGCAACAATACCTTTTTCAGTACCTGTTACTTTGAAGTCCATATCACCTAAGTGATCTTCGTCTCCTAAGATATCTGATAAGATAGCGTATTTACCTGACTTCTCGTCTGTAATCAAACCCATTGCGATACCTGACACTGGCGCTTTTAATTTCACACCTGCATCTAGTAAAGCTAACGTACCAGCACAAACTGTAGCCATTGAAGAAGAACCATTTGATTCTAAGATATCAGAAACTACACGGATTGTGTAAGGATTCTCTGCATCAGCTGGTAATACTTTTTTCAACGAACGTAATGCTAAGTTACCGTGACCAATCTCACGACGACCCGCACCTCTATTTGGTCTTACTTCACCTGTTGAGAAACCTGGGAAATTATAGTGTAAGATGAATTTGTTGTATCCATTGATGAATGCACCATCAATCATTTGCTCATCATCTTTAGCACCTAAAGTAACTGAAGTTAATGATTGCGTTTCACCACGTGTAAATACTGCCGAACCGTGTGCTGCAGGTAGATAATCTACTTCAGACCAGATAGGACGTACTGTGCGTGCATCACGACCATCCAAACGAATACCTTCGTCTAATAATAAGTTACGAACTGCATCGTATTGTACATCGTGGAAATATTTCTTAGCTAAGAATTTAGTATCATCATCAAGATCTTCACCTAATGATTCTATTACCTCTTGTCCGATAGCCGCAAATTTCTCTGTACGCTCATGCTTAGCAGATCTTGATTTTGCAATCTCGTAAACTCTATCGTATGTAGCGCTGAAAATTTGCGCTCTTAATTCTTCATTTGAAGGCTCGTGAGAGAATTCACGTTTAGTTTCAGAACCTACTAATCTAGCTAATTCCAACTGTGCTGCTACTTGTTTCTTGATTGCATCATGAGCAAAAGCGATAGCTTCTACCATCTCAGCTTCAGAAATTTCGTTAGCTTCACCTTCTACCATCACGATATCTTGAGCAGAAGCTGCAACCATAAATTCTAAAGTTGCTCTTTCTAAATCAGATAAAAGTGGGTTGATAACCAATTGACCATCGATTTTCGCTACACGAACTTCAGAAATTGGACCGTTGAAAGGAATATCAGATACAGCGATAGCTGCTGATGCAGCTAAACCAGCTAATGCATCTGGCATAATATTTTTATCTGCAGAGATCAATGAGATCATTACTTGCGTATCTGCATGGTATGTTTCAGGGAATAATGGGCGTAATGCTCTATCCACCAAACGAGAGATTAATACTTCGTAATCAGACAATCTTGCCTCACGACGTAAGAAACCACCTGGGATACGACCTGTAGCCGCATATTTTTCTTGGTAATCTACAGATAATGGAAGAAAATCCACACCTGATTTTGCTTCTTTAGACGATACTACAGTAGCTAATAGCATAGTATCACCTTGTTTTAATACTACAGAACCATCAGCTTGTTTAGCCAATTTACCTGTAGACAATTCAATAGGGGCAACACCGCCACCTAAATCAATTGTTACTTTTTTTTCGTTATAACTCATTCTTTTTGAATTATGATGCATGTGCCTCTTTATTGATAATGCATCGATTTTTATGTCCTTTAAAAAATTCAAACAAATGTAATCAAATTTTAGAGTTATATGGAGCCTTGAAATAAAAAAAGCCACCCAAAATGGGTGGCTTTTAAGCTTTTCACTGTATAAGCTTACTTGATGATATCACGTAAACCTAAATCTTTGATGATCGCACGGTAACGGTTAATATCTTTTTTGTACAAATAAGCTAATAATGAACGACGTTTACCTACTAACATTTGTAGTGAACGTTGTGTGTTAAAATCTTTTCTGTTTTTTTTCAAGTGCTCAGTTAAGTGAGCAATTCTTTTTGTGAATAAAGCTACTTGGCCTTCTGCAGAACCAGTGTTTTCAGCTGAACCAGCAAATTCTGCGAAGATACCAGCTTTGTATTCTTTACTTAAATACATCTCTTGAATAATATTAAAGTGTTATAAAATTTATTAATTGCGACAAAGGTAAGCATTAAATCTGAAAATGAAAAGAATTTGAAAATCTGTAATTTATCTCCTTTTATCCACAGTATACTTTCCTTCTATCTACTAATACTTAAACCTTTACGTAGATACCTTTTTTATCTAAGGCATATCCTACCATCCACATAAGTAACATATATGATAATGCATAAATCAATGAGCCCAATTCTGGTGGGCCTGGTAGAGCTGAACATACATTCGTATAATACCACGAAAATGCTGTTGTATACAATTGTTCTCCATTCTCTCCGATACCATTTGGTATGCGGAATAAAGCAACAAAACGAATCAATACAGCACTCAATACATAGATAAATAGTGGATTCTTTCCAAAGACATCAAAGAATTTTGTAATCCAATTTCTAACTCCTTGGACTTCAATATACCATATCATTGTACCAATAGTCAGTATACCTAGACCAACTGTATAAAGTACGTATGAACTTGTCCATATTTTCTTGTTGATGGGAAATCCTAATGACCATGTCCATCCTAATATCAACAATATAAAACCGGTCACAAAAAGTCCCGAAAGCAATTTAAAGTGCGGATCTTGTGTTGTAGGTACACGTGTCCATAACCAGTTAACTTGTCCCTGATTACGAATAAATAATCCAGTCAAATAACCAAACACAACTTGAACAATAGCGGGTAGCGTACTTGCCAATCCTTCAGGTTCGAATGGAACACCCTCACCTTTATACATGTGAGCGATGCCTATGATCTGTTTGTCAATAGCATTACCGAACCAACCTTCCATAGAATATGGATCACCAGTACCTAAGAATGCACATAATCCCCAATATGTAAAGAGTATAGCTGCAGATGCCCATATGATTGTTCTAGGCTTTAAATAGAATGCCATCACCGAAGCGAAGAAATAAGCTATAGCAATACGTTGTAACACCCCCAATATACGGATGCCTTGTGTTGGGTCATCTGGACTTACCCAATGACGAAAGACAAGCTCTTCTCCTTGCCACTTTACAAACGGCCACCACATAATGAATAAGCCAATCAAAAAAATCAGAATCGTACGCTTGATCACTTTCTGCCAAAATACAGCTGGACCTGCTTCTTGCATTCTCGGCATCACGAAAGCCATAGCATTACCGACAGCAAATAAAAAGAAAGGAAAAACTAAATCAGTAGGCGTACATCCATGCCAATCCGCATGTCCCAATGGCGTAAAAATAGACTTCCAAGATCCTGGATTATTAACCATGATCATGAAAGCTACTGTTGCTCCACGAAACACATCTAAGGAATAATATCGTTGTTTCATAATAGATTATTAATAATTCCGAAGATAAGGAAAACCCCGAAACAACATGCAGTAAGATTGCACAAATCGACATTTTTCGATATAATTAAAATTGAATCAAATTACAGAATAGTAATATTCTTGTATTTAATTAGTTAAAGAAAGCACATCTTATTAAATATTTTAAAAAGTATTTTGAAGTTAATTTACTTAACTATATATTTACACCACTAACTAGATCAATTATAATGGATTCCCTGCCTACAGCGGTATTAAAAGCCTTATACTTTGCAAAAGAACAATCGATTGCAGACATAAGTGATACATTGGATAAAAGTATTCCTTTGATCACCAAAACTATTAGGGAACTTTTAGCAGACAAACTTATCGTAGCTAATGGTCATCGGAATTCGACGGGTGGTAGGAAAGCTATGAGCTATAGTCTTAATAAAGACAATCATGGAATATTAGTAGCCGTAGCTATCGATCAATATCTATGTAGTATTACCACTTACGATATTCATAATAATCAATTGGATGATATATACACAGAAGAGATTGACTTAAATAACGCTTTAGATTCCTATAAAAAAATAGAAAATCTCTTAAATAAGGTCATTCTAAAGAATCAAGAGAAACAAATTATGGCAATTGGTATTACTATGCCTGGATTTGTTGACTTCAAAGAAAAAATCAATAATTCATTCCTTCCGGATTCACCATTTTACAATTTACGCGAAAGAATAGTCCAGGTAACTGGATTACCTACTTATATTGAGAATGATTCTTCAGCTATTGCTATAGTTGAGCAAAGTTTTGGTATGGCCAAAAATATAGAAAATTCGCTAGTAGTCAATTTTTCATGGGGAATAGGATTGGGTATGATCATCAATAATAAATTGTTTCGAGGTAATAGCGGATTTGCAGGTGAATTCAGTCATATCCCTTTAGCTACTTCAAATAAATTATGCTCATGTGGCAAAAATGGATGTTTAGAAGTCGAAGCTTCACTGCGATGTGCAATAGATTTCATAAACGTTGAACTTCAAAATGGCGAAGAGTCTATGCTACAACAATGCTATAAATCAGAGCGAAGAGTCACTTTTGACATGCTATTAAAAGCTTATAGACATGGCGATCAACTGGCTATTAAAGCTGTAAAAAAAATAGCCTATATGCTCGGAAAAGGTATCTCCACCCTAATCCATATTCTTAATCCAGAAAGGATAATCATAAGTGGTCGTGGAGCTGCATTCGGACAAGAATTACTACACGATATACAATCAGCTAATCAAGAGTTCTGCATACCGCGATTGTCTGAAAAAACAGAAATACAAATATCAACATTACAAAACACGCAACTCCTATCATGCGCAAGTATAGCTATACAGCAGATGAATTGGGATTATAAAAGCAAACACATTTAAACCTTAATAACTATGAGCAGTTTTTACAAAAAATGTTGTACAATGTCTTTGTTTACACTAGTAAGTGCATCGAGTCTATTTGCGCAACAAACTGTTACGGGGAAAGTAACAAGCACAGCAGGAGCATTGCCTGGTGTCACAGTTAATGTAGTTGGAACTAATCGAACAACACAAACTGATGGCAACGGTAACTTTAGTATCCAAGCTAACAATGGGGAGAAAGTCAGATTCTCAATTATTGGACATAGTACTTACGAAACGACGGTTGCGGGTGCTATCTTGAATGCAGAATTGCAAGAAGATGCTGGAAACTTAGATGAAGTTGTCGTAACAGCGATGGGTATCAAGAGAGAAAAGAAATCTTTAGGATATTCTTTTCAAGATATCAAAAGTGAAACATTGGTGGATGCCCGTGAAAACAATTTAGCAAATGCGCTGACAGGAAAAGTATCTGGTCTTCAGGTAATCAAAGGATCTAATGGTCCTGCTTCGTCATCAAAAATAGTTCTTCGTGGATTTACATCATTGACAGGTGACAATCAGCCTTTGATTGTAGTAGATGGCGTACCAATGGAAAACTTTGCTGGTGCCAAAAACAATGATTTTTGGAATCCATCAGCAGATATGGGTAACGGGTTAGGAGATTTAAATCCTGAGGATATCGAATCTATGTCTGTCTTGAAAGGTGGTGCAGCTTCTGCTCTTTACGGCTCTCGAGCGGGAAATGGGGTTATATTAATAACTACTAAGACAGGTAAATCAAGAGAAGGAAGTGGTATTAACTACTCCGCAACTTTAGGTTTAGAAAATCTTTTCATCACACCTGATGTACAAAAGACATTCTCACAAGGTAGAGATGGTGCATTCCTAGCAAATTCAGGTGATAGTTGGGGAGAGAAGATCACTGGACAAACAGTAACTGGTTGGGATGGAAAACAAACCAATCTTAGTGCACACGATAATATTGCCAACTTCTTCAAGACTGGTGTAAACACTACGCACAACCTTACATTTCAACAAAATCTAGGCGAGAATACAAATATTTTTACATCAGGAACCTATCTGCATGATGATAGTAAAACTCCTGGAGTAAAACTAGATCGTCTGAACTTAATGTCAAAAATATCTTCAACCTTCGGTCCAAACAAAAGATGGGGCACAGACTTTAAAGTTCAATACATGAACACAAATGCCAATAATAGAGCGGTCGGTGGTGCTAATGCCGGAAACTATTATTCGACAGCTCTATTAATGCCGACGTCGTTGGATATCACAGAATTTAAACCAGGTATGGATCAACTTGGTGTGAATCAACAATGGTATAATCCTAGCCAGACAGTAAATCCATATTGGGCTACGTCAAACAAGCTAAATAATGACACCAGAGATCGTTTCCTGTTGAATGGTACAATCAAATATAGGTTTACGGATTGGTTAGATGCTGATTTCAGAGCTGGATCGGACCGTTACTCTACAAAATTCACAAGTAAAACGTATACTGGATCACCATTACAAAATTCATACGGCAGTGGTAACGACACTTTCTTTGAAAATAACTACATCGTTAGTTTAAATGCGCGCAAAGACAACTTATTTGGCAAATGGAATGGTTCGGCATCTGTATTTGGTCAAATCATGAAACAAAAGTTTCAATCTATTAATGCGAATACAGGAGAACTAGAAGTACCTAATCTATTTTCATTAGGTAATGCTGTAGGTAATGTGACTCCATCTGAAAGTTACAGTGAAAAGCAGATAAATTCACTATTTGCTACTGCAGAATTAAATTATGACAACTATTGGTTTATTAATGTTACTGGACGTAACGATTGGTCATCGACTCTTGTCAAAGAAAATTCTTCGTATTTCTATCCATCAGTTAGTACATCATTAGTAATATCAGATATGGTTACGAAAAATGGTGGAACACTACCATCATGGTTGAACTTTGCTAAAATAAGAGGGTCGTACGCACAGAGTGGTAATAGTTTAAGACCATATCAATTGTACAATACATTCAATATTGGTAAAGACCCAAATGGTAATACCACAGCTAGTAAGCAAACTACGCTATATGATCCAAATGTTCAAAGTGAATTGCTAAAGTCACTTGAAGCTGGTTTTGATATTAGATTTTTCAATAGATTTAATTTAGATTTCTCGTACTATAAAACCAATGCCACAAACCAATTGATCGAATTACCGATGAACCCAATGTCGGGTTATCAACGATTTATGGCTAACGCTGGAAATATTCAGAATGAAGGTATTGAGCTTGTATTGAATGCTAATATTCTAAATAACCCAGACAGACTGCAATGGGATATGAATGTAAACTTCTCTAAAAACATTAATAAGATTATTGAATTAACTGATGATATTACTCAACAACATATCGGCGGATTTGACAATCTTAATGTTTATGCGGAGACTGGTAAACGATTTGGTGCTATATACGGAACGAAATATCAGCGTGTAGAAGATGTTAATAGTTCACATTATGGTCAGATCGTGGTTAATGGAAGTGGTCTTCCACAAGCTGCTGCTGGTATGCATTATCTAGGAAATCAAAGTGCGGATGGGTTATTAGGTATTACTAATTCATTTGGTTACAAAAACTTTGGTTTATCATTTTTAGTCGATGGAAGATTTGGTGGGGTATTCTACTCTGGTACCAATCTAGCTTTGCAAAGAGCTGGTTTAGCTCCAGAAACTGTAGTGAATGGAACACGTGACAATTATGTATTCAAAGGTGTAGTAAGCGACGGCAATGGCGGATATACTGCAAATACGCAAACAGTTACACAACAGCAACTTTGGAATCAAATTACTAATACTGGTAATTTGGGTATTGCAGAAGAGAATATTTATAACGCTACCAATATACGTTTAAGAAACGTACAATTAAGTTATAGAATACCTACTAAAGCATTGAATGGTTCTGTAGTACGTAGTGCTAAGTTCTCACTATCTGCCAACAATGTATGGATGATCAAAAGCCATGCAAAAGGTGTAGATCCGGAATCTGTATTTGCAATTAGTTCTAATGCGACAGGTTTTGAGTATTTATCATTCCCTACTTCGAGGTCATATTTCTTAAATATTTCCTTAGGCTTCTAACCTCTAATTATTGAAAAATGAAAAAGACATTATCTAAAATCACCATAGCATTGGGACTTGCCGCTAGTATGAGTGCATGTTCGAAATTTGAGGATATCAATACAAATCCATATCAAGCTACTGAAGAACAAGTACAAGTAGAGTACTTTTTAAATAATTCGATTATCTCAGCACAACAAGATCCACATATTGCTGAACGTGTATTTGTGCTTTATTGGAAGTCTGCAGGTAGACAGCAATTAGCAAATAATACGGCGACAGGCGGATACAATGATGATTGGAGCAATGACTATTGGCGCTACATGTCAGAGTGGTTAAATCATGCCAATTCATCGATACAAATAGCTAACAAAAAAGCAGAAAATGGATCTGCACAAGTCTATAACAATAATTTAATTCAAGTAGCTAGAATCTGGAGAGCTTATCTACTGAGCGAACTTTCAGATAATTTTGGTTCTGCCCCTATTAATGCATTTCAAGGGACGAATCCAGAATTTAACTCTACAAAAGATGTTTACTACTATTTATTAGATGAGTTGAAGGATGCCGTTTCCAAAATTGATGGTACAATTTCTAGACCTGAGAAATTACAAAAATTAGACCCAGCGTATGGATATGATTGGGATAAATGGACTCGATATGCCAATTCAATGCGTATGCGATTAGCTATGCGTATAGCAGAAGTTGATGCTGCTAAAGCGAAAACAGAATTTGAAGCTGCTGCGGCTACTAACAAATATATTGTATCTGCAGACCAGACTTTTCAAGTAGCAGAGCGCCCAGGATGGGATGCATTATCGGGTGTGATGAGTCGAGAGTGGAATGGTCAAGTTCTATCTAAAACACTTAACAATTTGTATGTCGGCCTTGGAGGTATCAAATCAGAAGTTCAACTGACTGGTAACAACGAAAGTCTACATAATGCTATCAAACCAGAGAATTATATTGGTAGAAAGATGCTAGGTCATTATTCGATCAAGACAAATGACCCTACTGCTGGCTATTTCTTCGATGGTTTGCCAAACAAGATCGATCCTAGAGCTTTCAAGACATTCTATATTCCCGGCAACACACAAAGCCCTATATGGTCTAACTACCCTTCATGGGGTACAGATGCAAGTACGACTAAGGTCAAGTTTCCACCAGTAGCAGGCTTTAATACGGACACACTTCATATTGATACAAAACACACATGGAGCACAGCTGCTATTGGCGATTTTGGTGCTAAAGGATCAGTTAACCCAATAAGAAGTACGCAAGTAGGTAAAATCCCTGGACTTGCACAAAATTTCAGAAACAGTACGAACAAAAGAATCTTCTTCGCGAACTGGGAAACTTATTTCTTACTTGCAGAAGCATCTCTTAAAGGTTGGAACACTGGAACGACAGCTGAGGAAGCATATGAGAACGGAGTAAAAGCAAACTTTGCCTATATGGGCGTATCAGAATTTGCAAATGATTATTTAAATTCTACTGATTATAATTTAGTAGGTACATCTGTAAAATTCACTCATGTGGCCGAGCCGGGCAGTTCAAAAAGTATGTCCTTTGTAGATGGTTATACGGGTACAGCAGGTACTACAAATATTGCATATCCAGTAAACACTATTTATAAAAATGGTAACGTTCGAAATGATGCATTAACGAAGATTATCACACAAAAATACATTGCTAATATGCCTTGGCTACCATTAGAAGCGTGGTCTGATCACCGCAGATTAGGATTACCATTCTTTGAAAATCCAGCTGTTGAGAATCCATTGCCAAATCTACCGGCATTGAACAGTAGTAATTTCATGACTAATCAGGTAAAATTCTATCCTCAGCGATTGAAATTTCCATCGAGTTTGATGAATGCAGATCAAGATGGATATAATCAAGCCGTTTCTTTATTAGGTGGACCTGATGAAGTATTAACGCCATTATGGTGGGCTAAACAAAACTAATATTATTCATGCTAACAATAAAAGCACTCTAATTGGGGTGCTTTTTTATTAAGAAGGTATTTTAAAATTATAGCATTACCATTTAATTCATTCAAGATTAGCCGTTAAAATGTATAGCATTGTTGTGCATAGCATTATATGACGTAAGTCATATCAAGAATTTATTAATTCATTGAAGAAATTAGCGTATTATTTCATAATATCAAATCCAAAAACCATTGTGTATGAAGCCCTTAATTACAACAACTAAAAAATTAAATTGTAAACAATAGCGACTTTATATATAGTCCAATTTATCTTGATTATTTTTACCTATCTTAATAAAACGATTGAATACATACCCCTATATTATGATTTTAAGACTACTACTAACACTTATATTATTTTGTCAATTTATAGATGTAAAAGCGCAAGCTCCATCAAGAACAAGTTGGTTTGAAGAAGCCAAGTTTGGTATGTTTATACATTGGGGATTATATTCTGCTGCTGAAGGAATGTGGAAAGGAGAAAATCTCCGCTATTTGAATAATTATGCAGAATGGATTCGATACCGTAATAGAATATCGAAAGAAGAATATGGCAAACTTGCCAATCGATTCGACTGGCACTCTATAAATCCTGAAGAATGGGTCTTACTAGCAAAAGAAGCTGGCATGAAATATATAATCATGACTTCTAAACACCATGACGGTGTAGCGCTATGGGATACAAAAATCGGAGAATATTCTCTTCCTAAATTAGCTAATAATGATAGAGATATTATTAAAGAATTGGCAGATGCTTGTCGCAAGCATAATATGAAATTAGGATTCTACTATTCGCATTGGATCGACTGGGAGCATCCATATGCTTGGGACCACAATTTAGAATTAACTAAAAAAGTATCCGATAAGCAGTTTGATCAATATTGGCAAGAGAAGGCAATACCACAACTTCGCGAACTACTGACAAACTATGGCGATATCGCTATGATGTGGTTTGATATGTGGATTCCATATCAAAAAACGATCTTTAAAAAAGGACAACTAGAACAAGCTGTAGCATTAATTCGTGAATTACAACCCAACTGTCTAATCAACTCAAGACTCGGTCTTCCCACAGATGCTAAATATGTAGATTTTCAGACATTAGGCGACAATGTTTTCAGTAGTAATTTCATTGATCATCCTTGGGAAACTCCAGGTACGATAGCACATTCATGGGGGTTCAATAGCCAAGAACAAGAATGGAAATCAACTTCACAATTATTTAAATCGCTAGTCAGCAATGTTAGTCTCAATGGCGGCTATACGCTGAATATAGGTCCTAGAGCTGATGGTAGTGTACCATTTGAAAGCATAACACGATTAAAAGAAATTGGCATTTGGCTGAATAACTATGGTGAAGCTGTCTACAACAACACAGGGCTTAAGCTTGGTGTTAATCATCACGATTGGGGACACATCACACGCGATAAAATGGAAAATAATGTTTATTTACATGTTTTTAACTGGCCACTAGACAAGATATTACGTGTGAGTGGAATCAAAAGTATACCTACTAAAATAGAACTTCTAAGCAAAGATGGTGCATCGACATTAAGCTATACGCAACATGGCCCCTTACTTCATATAAATGTACCGCAACATGCACCGGAACATTATAACTCTATCATTAAAATAACGTATAATACAGTCGAAATAGAACCTGACTTAGTAGCAGAATCATCTTTTGGCGGAATGGCTTTACATGCTCTCAATGTCCTAAACTTAGAAAAGCACGATCTGGTTCGATACGATGGATTTAGACCCAATTTTATAAAAACGAATCAGAACAAACTATCATGGTTGGTTTATTTTGCAGAAAAAGGTGATTATTCAATTGATTTATCTGCTCATAATCCATCGACAGAATCTGTCCCTATCAATATTTCGAATAACTTAGTAAATATTAAATCAACTATTGCTCCTAATGGAATGATTGTCGCTGAACCAAATGAAAATAACTATACAGAAGAGTTTGTGGATAATCCAATAGGCACAATCCGTATAAATGAACCTGGTTATCAAACCATAACTATCAATAAGCTAAATACTAATGATTTATATTTTAACCGTTTGTGGATCATCAAAAAAGACGCGAATTAATCTATTAATGAGATACTAATACGAATGGCCGCATTAAATCAAGATATAAATTCTATGCATAGCTATAGAGAATCTATGATAAAGTTAGATTCTCAAGGATACCTATTGTTCGTCAATAGCCAAGCTAAAAATCTGTTTGGGATGATAGATAATTGGGAAAATGATATGTTGCATATTGATGATCTAGGTATTACCCCGATTATCGCAAATGATTCTTATGTTCCAGTAGAAACCGTTCTATGGGACTTAATAAAAGATCCTCAAAGGGAGCAAATATTTCAGGCTGTGCTACAGAAAGAAAATACAGAAGTGTGGCTTGATATCAAAGTAAAAGATACGCTTGATGAGATTTACATATCCATTTTTGATATAACCGACCTTGTGATCAGATTTAAGAGTCTTAAAGAAAGTGAATCACATCTACAAACGTTGGTAGCATCCCTTGATGACATCATTTTTGAAGTTAGTAAAGATGGTTTTTTTATAAATTGTTGGACAAATAACGAAATGCATCTCTTTTACTCTCGGGATGAATTTATTGGTAAATCAATAGATGAAATAATTAACTATAAACCATTAGCTCAACAAGTCTATGAATACATGAGCCAAGTGTTAATAGATGGTAATGCAAAGAGTGTAGATTTTAAAACGCCAGCACATTTACAAAAAGATAATTGGTATAGGCTTCAAATTAAAAGAGTAATTTCAAATCAAGATTCTCTAATCTTCATTATTTCTGATATTACTGAAGCAAAGAAGTTGGAGTTAGAGCAAAATATACAAGAAAAAAAATTCAATCAAGCTTTCAACTACTCAGGTATTGGGATGGTAATTGTAAAGTTAAATGGAGAATACATCGATGTAAATCTTGTATTATTACAAATGCTGGGGTTAGATAAGGACAGTATTAAATCATATAATTTTCTAGAGAATACGCATCCTGAAGACTTAGAGGTCACGATAGCTAATAGAGAAAAACTATTAAAAGGGGAACTTAAGTATTATACTATAGAGAAGCGTTACAAACATGCAGATGGACATTATATATGGTGTAGTTCTACGATGTCTATGGTACATGACGCAGAAGGAAAGGAATTGTTTCTCATCAATCAATTAACCGACATCACTGAAAGTAAACACAACTTGTCAGTTCTTACAAGTCAAAAATCTGAACTCGAAGCTATTAAAATTGATTTGGAATCAAAAATTAAACAGCTTGAAGAGTTTAATCAAATAGTATCGCATAATCTAAGAGGTCCTGCTAGTAATATACGCATGCTAACTGACTCTATTATAGAGAACTTTAGCCATTATGAAGATCAAACACTAAAGCAATACATTGAATATTTGAAATCAAGTAGTGATAATCTGATTGATACATTACAAGATCTATCGTCCATTATAGAAGTACAGAGTCCAACCTCGCTGAGATATGAACTATGCGACTTTATACAAATTTTGAATAAAATAATTGATCAATTTTCTATTGAAATAATGTCTTGTAAAGCGATTATCACAATGGATTTACAAGTTGAAAGTATTGATTATCCAAAAATTTATCTAAACAGTATCATTTATAATTTACTTAGCAATGCTATCAAATATCGAGTTCAAGGGCGTATCCCTGAGATTCATATCTCAACAAAATTAATCGATGACAAAATATCCTTACAAATAAGAGATAATGGAATTGGGATAGATATATCAAAGCATAAAAATAAGATTTTTGCATTTCGACATATATTTCATACAGGGTTTGATAGTACTGGAGTTGGACTATTTTTGACACGTTATCAAGTAGAAACTTTAGGTGGGAAAATTTCTGTGGAAAGTACACCCGATGTAGGCAGTACTTTTACCGTTATATTCTAATTGAATTGGCAAGCATATGAATAAGACAATAAATACAGCACATATAGTTATTGTAGAAGACAATAAGATTTTCAGATTTATATTTAGTAATATGCTGAAGCAATATACGCAGCAAAAATTACTAATAACTGAATATGAAAATGGTACAGATATTCTAAATGATATTCAAGCAAATAGAAATAATTCAGATATAAAAATTTTATTTATTGATGTCAATATGCCGACACTTAGTGGTTGGGATTTATTAGATAAATTACAACCTTACTTAAAACATCAGCTAGGTGATCCGCTCATATTTATTATCAGCTCTTCAATCAGTAAACTTGACCAAGAAAATCTAAGGAATTACCCTTTTGTAAGTGGCTATATCACTAAACCATTTACAAAAGAGTATTTATTCAATTTGCTAGATGAGACATTCTCTACACTTTCTAGTTAGCTATTGATGAGCTAAGATTAGCGTGTTTCTTAATGTTTGCAACTTCTTCAGCTACAGCAGTATCCGACCCATCGGTGATAGCTGATGAATGTACATAGGTAACACCCGTATAATTCACTAAAGTAGAGACATTATTTGATCTCAAACCTCCTCCTGCTAATATCTGAATACGCCCAGCAGATAAATCTACTAATGTTTTTAAATTATCTATACCAATACTAACATTAGGTTCGCATCCAGATGTCAAAATAGTGGTAAAACCGCAATCAATTACATCTTCTAAAGACTTTTCCATATTAACTACGTCATCAAACGCACGATGAAATGTACATGGAAGTGGTGAAGCTAAGTCAACCAATTCTTTATTTCTAGCGACATCCACGGAATTATCCTCTCTAAGTATACCGAATACTAACCCGTCAACGCGCAATTGTTTTATGGTGAAGATATCCTCTTTCATTTGTTCAAATTCAAGATCACTATAGGCGAAATCACCTCCACGTGGACGAATCATTACATTTAAATCAATATCTATATTAGCACGTACTTTCTTAATATCTCCGATACTAGGTGTAGTGCCACCAACTTCCATTTCTGCGCACAATTCAACACGATCAGCACCATTTTTTTGTGCTATAATGGCTGAAGGCACATTGAAACAGGCAATTTCTAATTTTACCATTAATTGTCTTTCAAATATGAAGTTCCTTTAATCAATTCATTCCCTTTGCTATCGTACTTGGCATAATTAAAACCACCATGAATACAATATGCGCCATATTCACCCTTTTTATTTAGGGCTATAAAACCAACTTGTATATTATCCAGTTTCTTACCTCGATTCTGAGTGAATTTGATAATACGCATGACAGCTTCTTCACATGCTTTTTGTGGAGAATGACCCTGGCGCATCAATTCTACTACCAGATGGCTCCCTACTGTTCGTATAACTTCTTCACCGTGACCTGTAGCTGTGGCAGCACCAATTTCATTGTCTACATACAAACCTGCACCTATGATAGGCGAATCACCTACTCTACCGTGCATTTTATAGGCCATTCCACTCGTTGTACAAGCACCCGAGAGATTTCCCGCGCTATCTAATGCAATCATGCCTATGGTATCGTGATTCTCAATATTGACAACGGGTTCATATTGGGCTGTTTTCAACCATTCTCTCCATTCTTTCTCTGATTCTTCAGTCAAAAGATTCTCTTCTTTAAATCCCTGATCTTTAGCAAACTGCAACGCTCCTGCGCCCACTAACATAACATGCGGAGTTTGATCCATTACTTTACGTGCTACAGATATAGGATGCTTGATATGCTCGAGTGCTGCCACCGAACCGATATTAGCTTGGTCATCCATAATGCATGCATCAAGCGTCACCTTCCCATCACGATCAGGTCTACCACCATATCCTACACTTCGTTCACTAGGATCTGCCTCAGTGAGGCGAACACCGACCTCTACCGCATCGATAGCTCGACCACCTTTTGCAAGCACTTCCCATGCTTGTTCATTGGCTTTGATACCAAAATCCCAAGTGGATAATACGATTGGTTTATTCGTCTGAGATATGTTCGTAGTAGCATTTCCTATTTTTGGTAAGACACCTAAAGCTATAGTACCTAAACCAAGCTTTTGTAAAAAATTTCTCCTCGTATTTTTCATAATATGCTCTTAGCATCATACTTAATGAATTAGTCTACTATCCTATAAATTAGTTTTGAAAATGGACTAACATTAGTTGATTGGTTGTATAATTATGTTTTAAAGATAAAATAATTAAAGATAAACTCCTAAAACACCAAACGCTATCCTTCTCAGAATAGCGTTTGATTTAATAAAGTTTTGTTATTATTTATATAGCTTTAGTTTTATTTGCTAACCATGCTGACTCTGCTGTAGTCAACTTTGGTGATACAACTTCAAACACCCATGCATTATATTGATTTAACCAATCAATATGTACTTGATCTAATAAATCTTTATTAACTAAATCTGTATCAATATAGCATACCGTCAATGTCTCGAAACACATAAAATCACCAAATTGAGTGCTCTCGAAAGGTTTAGCTAGTACTAGGTTCTCTATGCGAATACCATGTTTGCCCTCTCTATATAATCCTGGCTCAATTGATGTGATCATACCTGACTGTACAGCGATATCCACATTGGTAGGATTGAAAACATGTGGCCCTTCGTGTACATTTAAAAAGAAGCCAATCCCGTGACCTGTACCATGTCCATAATTACGCAGAGTAGCCCAAATAGGTCTACGTGTAATCGCATCAATCTGATAGCCTCTAGTACCTGTTGGGAATATAGCAAGCGTTCCTTCAATCGTACCTTTCAGCACAATAGTATAATCGTCTTTTTCTTCCTGCGTAATATTACCTAAAGAAATAACTCGCGTAATGTCGGTAGTACCCGTTTTATATTGACCTCCCGAATCTACTAATAGCAATCCTTCGGGTTTTAAAGTATAATTACTTTCCGCCGTAGCACTATAGTGAGGCAAGGCTCCATGATCAAGATATCCAGCTATAGTATTGAAACTGATATCAACAAATCCATCTTGTTCTTCACGGAATAATTGCAACTTATCCGCGATAGATAACTCGGATAGCTCTTCCTTACCAAGACTTTCTTCAAGCCATTTGAAAAATTTAGTCATTGCAACACCATCATTGATCATCGTCTGACGAATGTTAGCAATTTCAATTTCATTTTTAATAGCTTTCAGGCTAGTCGAAGGATTGATGCTTTCTACGATATTGATTCCTTCTGGTATACTATCGTATATTTTAAAACAAGTACGTTTTGGATCAATCAGAATAGAAGAAATACTTAGATTACTAATAAAAGTATAAGCATTGGTATACGGTTGTACTTGAATACCTTGCTGGCTTAAAGTATTAATGGCAGCTTCATCTAGTTTACCATTCTCAATAAATAAAATAGCTTCATCATTAGAAATATAGACGAAACTCAATACCACAGGATTGCATGGTACATCTTGTCCACGTATATTCAATAACCAAGCGATGTCATCAAGAGAGGAAATAAAATGTGCTTTAACTCTGTTTTTTTGCAGACTATTTCTAACTTCTTTAAGTTTATCTGCAGCAGAAGCACCGGTTGTAGATTCATCAATTAAGTATGCAGGGACTTGAGGTAATGAAGGTCTATCTAACCATATCTTAGCTAAAATATCGACATGACCGTTCACCTGAATACCAATTGGTAATAACGTCTCTTTTACAATTTTGGCCAATAACAGCGATGCTAAATTACCATCGAAAGCTACTGTAGCACCTGCTGGAAGTGTCTCTGCCAACCGATCAGCATATTCTGCAGCACCTTGCGTTTTCAATTTCACTAATTCATAACCTGTACCTTCTAATTGATCATTAGCTTGAACAAAGTAACGCGCATCTGTCCATAGACCCGCAAAATCCTTCGTGATAACCAAAGTTCCAGCAGAGCCTGTAAAGCCAGATGCCCAGTTAATACATTTATATCTTTCAGGTAGATACTCGCTGATATGTGGATCTGAAGAAGGAATGATGTATGCGTCAATACCTTGCGCCATCATTTCTGAACGAATATGTGCTAATCTTTCTAAATACGCCATAGTGTTATTGTTTATTAGTGTCGCAAGTTAAGGATTTATTAGTCGTATTAAAAAAGCATATTTTCTTTCTTATTTAAAGCGTATTGTACTTAGCATATTTATATTTGTTAGATAACATATCGAATACTGAGCAATAGAAAACTATGAAAATACTGCAAAAATCAATTATACTGGTAACATTTTGTTGCGCTATCTCAACTACAGTTGCACAAGACATCAAGCAAAAGTTGGAGCTAAATTTTACTAAATTCAAAACACTTCCAGCACTGAAACACGGCATTGCATCGCTACATGTAATGGATTCAGAATCGGGTGAGACAATATTTGAGGACAATAGCCAAATAGGCCTACCTACTGCCTCTACGCTTAAAGTAATTACTGCTGTCACTGCTTTAGACATTCTTGGTCCAGATTATAAATACACTACAACATTGGACTATACAGGACAGATAGATGACAACGGTATATTGTATGGCGACTTGATTATTCGTGGTTCTGGTGACCCAACATTAGGTTCAGAAAGGTATGAGCAGTCCAAATCATCAGTCTTGCTAAATAGATGGACCGATGCAGTATCCAAAGCTGGAATAAAAGCTATTCAAGGACGAGTTATTGGTGATGATCTACGCTACAACGGGCACGATATACCAGGCGGATGGATTTGGACAGATATAGGCAATTATTATGGAGCTGGAATATCTGCATTGAATTGGCAGGAAAACAAAGCTGGTGTACAGTTCACGCCTACAGCGACCGGTCAGATAGCTCCAATTAAAGAAATCAATACAAATCTTGGATATCTAAATTTTATAAATCAAGTAAAGACTGGAAGCAGAGGATCTGGAGATAATGTATATGCATACTCCGCGCCATATTCGGAAAAAATATATTTAAGAGGCACCTATGGTGTAGACCTGAAGAAAACCATCGAAATATCATTACCTGATCCTGCATATGAAGCTGCACATCAGCTAAGACTAGCCTTAGAACAGCGAGGCATACCCGTAGGAAATGAGACTACAACTACGCAACGTCTCATAGAACAGGAACAACATATTCTTAGTAAATCGACCATACTAGACTCGTACAATTCTCCTCGCCTAGCTGATATAGTATATTGGTTTAATCAAAAGAGCATTAATCTTTATGGAGAGGCTATGTTAAAGTCAATAGGATATACATTGAATAACACGACGACTACTCAAGCTGCGTCGTCACAATTGAAAAAATATTGGTTGGATAAGCTTGGTATTAATACTGCTGAGCTTGATATAGTAGATGGATCTGGTTTGTCCCCGCAGAATAATATTACCACATCAGCTATGAGTCGTATCATGCAGTATGCAAAAAACAAACTATGGTTTACAGAATTCAACAAAAGTCTACCAATATATAATCAGATGACGATGAAAAGCGGAACTATCAATGGCACGTTAGGATATACCGGATATCATGAGTCAAAAAGTGGACAAAAGTACACTTTTAGCGTATTAGTCTATAACTATGCAACTTCTGCCACTAATATGCGTCAACATCTATTTGAACTGTTAAATACATTAAAATAAAAGGCGATTATAGGAAAATTATTGACTGATAATAATACATTTGTAAATTGACTTTTAAAACAATAATCTAGCTATATGAGTAGTATCAATAAAAAGAAAGATGCCTTAGATTACCATGCAATGGGCCGTCCAGGTAAAATTGCTGTGGTACCTACAAAACCCTACAACTCACAACGAGATCTATCCTTAGCGTACTCACCGGGTGTAGCTGAACCATGTTTGGCAATCGCTGATAATCCCGAGGACGCATATAAATATACAGCCAAAGGAAACCTAGTAGCTGTCATTAGTAATGGTACAGCAGTATTAGGCTTAGGTGATATAGGTGCACAAGCAGGTAAACCTGTTATGGAAGGTAAAGGTTTACTGTTCAAAATTTTTGCTGATATCGATGTTTTCGATCTTGAATTAGATACTAAGAATGTAGATGAATTTGTAAACATAGTAAAAGCCTTAGAGCCAACGTTTGGAGGTATTAACTTAGAAGATATTAAAGCACCAGAATGTTTCGAAATTGAACGTCGTCTAAAAGCTGAAATGAATATCCCAGTTATGCACGATGATCAACACGGTACTGCAATTATTTCTGGAGCTGCACTTATAAACTCTTGTGAACTCCAAGGAAAAGACATTGCTAATATCAAGATTGTCGTTAATGGTGCTGGTGCAGCTGCCATCTCCTGTACAGCTATGTATGTCGCTGTAGGCGCGAACAAAGAAAACATCGTCATGCTGGATAGTAAAGGTGTGATTCGTACAGATCGCGAGACACTAGATGTAACTAAAGCAGAGTGGGCTACTGATAGAGATATATACACGTTAGCAGAAGCAGTAGCGGATGCAGATGTATTTATCGGTCTTTCGGCAGCAGATGTACTTACACCAGAAATGTTACTTACAATGGCGGACAAACCTATCGTTTTAGCGATGGCAAATCCTAATCCAGAGATAGCGTACGATCTGGCGGTAGCTACACGCCAAGATCTGATTATGGGTACAGGTAGATCAGACTATCCTAATCAGGTTAACAATGTCTTAGGATTCCCATATATATTCCGTGGTGCATTAGACGTGCGTGCTACTAGCATCAATGAGGAAATGAAGATTGCGGCAGTAAGAGCTATCGCTAACTTAGCAAAGGAACCTGTTCCTGAAGAGGTAAATCAAGCATATAGCACAAACAACCTAAGGTTCGGTACAGACTATGTAATTCCGAAACCAATGGATCCACGTTTGATCACGGAGGTATCTATTGCGGTAGCAAAAGCTGCGATCGATTCTGGTATTGCTCGAAAAGTAATAGACAATTGGGATGCATACAAAGAAGAACTACGTAAACGTCTTGGAAAAGATGACCGTATGGTTCGTAATCTAACAGCAATCGCCAAAAATAACCCTAAAAAAGTTGTATTTGCTGAAGCTGATAATTACAAAACATTACGTGCAGCACAAATTGTGAAAGAAGAAGGCATAGCTCATCCTATCCTATTAGGTAATGAAGCAAGAATTAAATCATTAATTGAAGAATATGCTTTCGACCTAAATAATATAACAATCATTGATCCAAAAGAACAAGAAGGTACTGAGCATTTTGAGGCATATGCACAACATCTATATGCTAAAAGACAACGCCGTGGAATCTCAAAATCTGATGCAGAGAAACTAATACTGGACCGCAATTATTATGCAGCAAGTATGGTACAATTTGGTCATGCTGATACCCTAATCTCTGGACTAACGCGCAATTACGGCGCTACTATAAAACCTGCACTACAAGTGATTGGAGCGAAAGAAGGTAGTCGACTGGCGGGAATGTATATGATGTTGACAGCAAAAGGACCATTATTCTTTGGTGATACCACTGTAAACACAGACCCTACAGCAGAAGAATTAGCGGATATCACCGTTTTAATTGAGAAAGCTGTTCGTCGTTTCAATGTAAAACCACGTATCGCTTTATTATCATATTCAAATTTTGGTTCTAATGATGGCACTACATCATTGAAAGTGCGCGATGCAGTGAAGATATTACACAAAAATCACCCAGAAATTGTGGTAGATGGAGAATTACAAGCTAACTTTGCTTTAAATAAAGAATTGTTAGATTCTAACTTTCCATTCAGCACATTAAATGGTGAATCAGCGAACACGTTAATATTCCCTAATCTTGAGTCAGGAAATATAGCTTATAAATTGTTGCAAGAAGTGGGCAACGCAGAGGCCGTAGGACCAATATTATTAGGAATGAACAAACCCGTTCAAGTATTACAACTAGATAGCTCTGTGCGCGAAATTGTAAATATGGTGACTATTGCTGTAGTGGAAGCACAATCACGTGAAACTTCTAAATAATATCCATGTACGAATATTTCAATGGAAAATTAGTATTCAAAGCCCCTACCCATGTTATACTTGAGGTAGGTGGCATTGGATACCATATCCATATCTCATTAACGACGTACTCATTGATTAAAGATCAAGAGCACTGCAAGTTATTTATCTCATTCCAAGTCCGTGAGGATTCGCAAACATTATTTGGGTTTGCGACAGAAGGAGAAAGACATTTATTTAATCATTTGATTTCTGTGTCAGGCATTGGTCCGAATACTGGTCGTATGATGCTATCTTCTATCACGCCTGAAGAAATACAATCCGCTATTGTCAATGGACATGTAGCCACTATCCAAAAAATAAAAGGTATCGGTCCGAAAACTGCGCAGCGCGTAATCTTAGAGTTACAAGACAAATTGAAAAAACAAGGAGCCGACTCATTAATACCATTACCTATTACAAAACAATCTATACCTGAAGAAGCGCTTTCAGCACTTGTTATGTTAGGCTTCCCGAAAGCACAGGTTGAGAAAGTGTTAACAGCTATTAACTTATCAAATCCCGAGTTATCAGTAGAAAATTTAATCAAATTAGCACTTAAAAAACTTTAATTTATAGAATAAAATCTACCTTTTTCAAGAATTAGTATTTTTAAAATAAAGCAAATACCTTAAGAGTCAATTATCTTTGTTAATTTAAACAAAACTTAGATGTTTAATAAACTGCATAAGGCATTTTTTCTATTAACCAACTAATTACTAGCCATTGAAAAAGCTATTTTCAATACTCATTATATGCACAATTTTTTATGTGTTGAATAGCTATGTTCAGGCACAGATTGTAACTCCACTTACTTCCACAACCAACAACGATTCACTTAAATTAAGATATCAATTTAGAGATAATCCTTTTCTCAAATTACCAAAGTCTTATACCCCTGTTTCCTTAAATATGCCAAGCAATATCGAACGCGAAATAGTGTTCGATACAGAGACAGGAAAATACATAATACGCGAAAAATTGGGCTCTAAGATGTATCGTCCACCAATTTACATGGATATCGATGAATTTAAAGAATATGAGTTCAAGAGATTGAAGAAAAATTATTGGGAAGAATTATCAACTAAAGAAATCGCGGAAGAAAGACGCAGAAGACTATTCCCAGTTATTGAGATTAAAAGTCCAACATTTGAAAAAATATTTGGCGGCGATAGAATTGATATTAATCCTAGAGGCAATATAGAAGTTGGACTTATTGGCCAATACAATACCAATGCTAATCCCATGTTTAATGAGAAACAGAGAAAACAATGGGGCATGGATTTCTCTCAGAATATGAACCTCAATTTGGTTGGTAATATTGGAGAACGTGTTCGCGTCAATGCAAATTTCAATTCCCGCGCACAATTTGGTTTTGAGAACCAAATACGATTCGATTACGTAGCTAAAGATGATGATATATTACGTAGACTGGAAGTCGGCAATGTTAATATGTCATTAAACTCATCTTTGATTCAAGGCTCAGAGTCACTTTTCGGTATCAAAGCGCAGTTGCAATTTGGCAAACTCTCATTTACAGGATTGGTATCACAACAGCGTTCAACTAGACAAGAGATTAATATTACGAATGGCAATCGAGAAAGCCAAATAGAGATTAATCTTAGTGAATATGAAGCCAATCAACACTACTTCTTAGGCCAGTATTTCAGAGATACTTACAACCAATCATTGGCTATGGCTCCTATCCTAAATACGCCAGTGAATATTACACAAATAGAACTTTGGGTAAATAATAGGTCTAACGCTTATGAAGACGCAAGAGATATCATGGCGCTAATGGATCTGGCTGAATCCAATCCATACAACAGCCTAATTACACGAACGTCTAATTCATCTCTTCCTAATACTGGTGTACCTGGTCAAATTACAGCAGATATAAGCAATGATTTATTGACCAAATTAGGGGATCAAGGTAGAGAATCTAACGGCAGTACTGTTCAAAGCTTCTTTGCATCTACTGGCGGTGGCGACAACTACGTTAAAATGACCTATGCACGTAAACTAGTTGAAGGTCGTGATTACAATGTAAATCGTAAACTAGGCTATATATCACTTACATATCCATTAAATCAGGATCAAGTATTGGCTGTAGCATACAGATATATGGCCAATGGTAAGGAATATCAAGTGGGAGAATTCAGTACGGATATTCCAGTCACTCCATCAAGCCCCAAAATGCTTTATACCAAACTTTTGAAGAATGAAATCTTGAAAACCAATCTTCCTACGTGGGATTTGATGATGAAGAACATTTACTCTTTAAAAGCAACCAATGTCTCTGAAAATAATTTTCAAGTACAAATATATCGCACAGAAACGGAAACAGGTACTGATAGACCGTCTATATACGAGGGCCAACGTACAGCTGATAAAACCTGGCTTCAGTTAACAAATTTAGATCGCATTACACAAAATCAAGCTGCTGGATCTGATGGCTTATTCGATTTTATGCCCGATGTAACGATCCTAACTAATCGTGGTAAATTGGTATTTCCAGTAATCGAACCATTTGGTAAAGACTTGCAGAAACAATTTGATCCAAGTGAAACTGATCTTATTGAAAAATATACTTTTCCAGAGCTTTATACATATACACAAGTGGATGCCGAGCAAAAGTTTCCAAATAAAAACCGCTATAAGATGCGTGGAAGATACAGCTCTGGAGCTGGCATGGAGTACCACCTAGGTGTACTCAATCTTAGAGCAGGTGGTATACGTGTTTTCTCTGGTGGCAGACTTCTACAAGAAGGAACAGATTATATGGTAGATTATCAAGTAGGTATACTCCGAATACTTAATGAAGCACTCGTCCTATCTGGTCAACCTATTACAGTTTCACTTGAAGATGAAAATCTTTTTGGCCTTCAACAAAAATCATTAATGGGAGCCCGTCTCGATTATGCAGCAAGTCGTAATCTTGCAATCGGAGCAACAATTATGAACTTGACAGAGAAGCCTCTAACAGAGAAGGTATTTATTGGATCTGAGCCTATCAGTAATACAATGATTGGAGCAGACCTGACTTACAATGCTCCATCTAGATGGTTGACACGTATGGTCGACAAATTACCTTTTTTGAGCACGAAAGAACCTTCAAATATTAGTTTTTATGGAGAAGTTGCTACACTAAGACCGGGCCATCCACGAGGATTGAATACGGAGAATAGTACTACAGGAACGACATATATTGACAACTTCGAAAATAACTTCTCCTATATAGATATCAAAAGTCAATTAGGCTGGCAATTATCAAGTACGCCTAGAATGTTTCCTGAGTCTGAACTAAGTAATGATTTGGCTTATGGCTACAACCGAGCACTTCTAGCACTCTATAATATTGATCCTGTATTCTATCAATCATCGAGTCTAAATCCGGGAGTCGAACAGAAATTTTTGTCTGACCATCGCACACGTAAGGTTACTGAAAAAGAAATATTTCCATACAAAGAAATACGTACTGGTGGTGATGCATTCTTATCGACATTAGATCTTGCATTTTATCCAAATCGTCGAGGACAATACAATTATACAACGACCAATATAGCTTCAGATGGAACACTATTGAACCCTAAGTCGAGATGGGGTGGTATGTTTAAGAAAATCGATCAAACTGATTTTGAAGCTCAAAATATTGAGTTTTTGGAAATGTGGATGATGGACCCTACACTTACCAACCCAAACAAGGAAGGTGGTAATATATATATCAACTTAGGAAACATATCTGAGGATATTTTAAAAGATGGAAGAAAGTCCTTAGAAAATGGAATACCCGCAAATGGTGATTACACCCTCATCGATCAGACTGTATGGGGTAGAGTAATACGCAATCAACCTGTCATTCAAGCATTCGAAAATAACGATGAAAGTCGACGTCGACAAGATGTTGGATTAGACGGAATGAATAATGATGACGAACGAAATTTTCACAGTACTTTTCTATCAAGTGTACAAGGTATTTTGAATCCGCAAGCTTTCGCTGAACTATCACAAGACCCATCATCTGATGATTTTCTATATTTCAGAGGCGAACACTTCAATCAAAGTATTGGAATATTAGATAGGTATAAGCGTTACAATGGCACGGAGGGTAATACACGAAC
>JAZQRD010000201.1:0-15644 GCA_045629405.1 Sphingobacterium sp.
AATTTTGTCCATCTCTTCCAATAGTTAACCTCAAGACCTAATTTAGGAATAGGTACGAAAATTGGCTTCACAGGAGCCATCTTGACAGTATCATCCATTTTCAAATCCTTAATTGGCTCTTCTCGAAGTTCTTTCAAGTTACGCTGGCCGAAAACATCTGTACACAACAGAACCAATAAAATTCCTAATAAAGCTGCAAACCTATTATTCATGAGTATATCTTATTCTTCTAGTTTAATTCAATATTGTTTAAATCTGGCCATGGTTTAATATAAGGAACATGCTTAAAAAACTCATATTTAGATTTTATATAATTTACCATATCGTAATGATTAGCTTGCATCACAAAAGTATAGCTAGGCTTATATCTTATGATGAAATTATCTAAAGGTTCTCCCTCTAATCCTGTCACATTACGTACTAATTCCTTTGAAAAACGAAGATTTATTATATTATCTTCATACTCTTGCTGAAAATATTTTGTCAATCTACGCGCATTCTTTCCTTCTCTGCTGAAATAATTGTAGACTGCATTAATACTTAATCCTGCACCATTTTGTCCAACACTTAATAAACTACCTGGATCAGCTAGACGATAAGCCTTATTATAGTCTATCCTTCGCTGATTAAGGATCTCTTCTGGTGTTTTACGTGCGACCACGGTCACGGGATCTATATATATAGCTGTGCGCTTAAGATGAACTAATAACACATTTTCACCATTATACGTCAACGTATCACTGAAGTAATTATCCTTCTGAAAGACGAGCCTATCTCCATTATTGACAGGTACTATAAATTCACCACGTGAATTATTATAAAAATTAGCTCCTGAGGATATATTACTCACCAATACACGTGCAACTCGTTGCTTCGTGTCTTTGTCAAATACAATACCTTCTACTTGATCTTGCGCCCACAAGGGGAAAGATAAGCATAAGGTCAATATGATATAACTTATTTTTAAAATTGTATTCACAATTGTAAAACTACATTATTTGTAATAATTTACAATCAGTTTTTAACAACTTTTAAGATTATTTGGATACAACCAATAACTGACCTATTGTCAAATTTTCAGAATTTAAGTTATTAAGCTTCTTAATGTTATCAACTGAAGTGTTGTATAGTTTGCTAATAGCATACAACGTCTGACCAGCTCTGACCTCATGTATGACTAACGCAACTGGCGCTTTAATTTGTTCACTTGGTATGGATGGCGCATCAACTTGCTTAACAGCTATAACATGCTCTATATTATGTTCGCGTTTAGTCTTTTCAATAACGGTTTCTTGTCTATCGTATTTGTATAATTCATAACGTTCGATAAGATCGATCAACAACTCAGGATAGCGAGGGTTAGTAGCATATCCAGCCGCTTTAAGCCCCTTTGCCCAACCTCTATAGTCATCTTTATCTAGCTTAAAAAGATTTTCATAGCGTTTACGTAATAGAAAAGCTGAATGATCTCTGAATGACTCTTCAGGAGAATTGTATACACGAAAACAATCATTTGGATGATCGTCTGATCGAGTTATACTTTTGCCATTCCATACACCGCCACATTTAATACCAAAGTGATTATTTGCTTGCATAGCAAGGTAAGAATTTCCATTCCCTGATTCTAATATAGCTTGCGCAAGTTTAATACTTGCTGGAATGCCATACTGATTCATTTCTTGGATAGCGATATCCTTAAATTTTTCTATATAATTAACACCTGACGTAGAAGTATTTACACCAGCCTTATTCTTATTCTTGTATAAAGCAGGCGAATGTGGATCATCCTTTACTGCATCCACTACTCGCGTATCCTTACTTGCCGAATGACTTTGACCTGTATTATCAATAGATGGATTTCGCAAGATTACATCACGCTTCGATGCACAAGAACCCAGTAGAGCTAGGAACAATAATGAATATAGAAATTTCATGAAGTACAAATAGGTTTAAATATTGTCGTATTCGTTCAGTTTATAACGTTCTATCGTTTTTAGAACACGATTACTCCATACACTTGTTGCTGAATAACCTGATTTAGCAATACCATTTACCCAAGCTTTATAATCTTGGTTGTGATGATTTTCAAATAATTTTTTGGTGGATTGACGTCTTTTAAGAAAACTTATAAAATCCTGGTATGACGCAGATACGGATGAATATCCTTTATAGGCAGACTTTATTTTTTTACTATTGTTTTTACCTTTGATCCCAAAGTGGTTATTTAAATACTGGGCTACTCGACTATTTCCATAGGCACTCTCGTGAATAGCAATAGCTAATATAACGGAGGCAGGCACACCTGACTCTTTCATTTTTTCTTGTGCTACTTTCTTATGCTTTTCAATATAACTAGACGGTGTATATTTACCCTGTCCAAATGAAATATTTATACTGACAAAAGATATAATCAGTAAAAGCAGCATCTTGCTTACTAAAGATGTTTTCATATGTTACTTTTTAGTTCAACCATTACTTTTTGCGCAAAACAAAAAGCCCATCTCTAATTGGTAGGATAAGTTTCTCAACACGAGAATCATCCGCCAAGGTCTTATTTAACAATAAAACCTGTTGGGTTTGACTATCCGGTCTTTCATCAAATACTTTACCTTTCCACAAAACATTATCAACCATAATGATTCCTCCTGAAGGAATACGGTCAATCATCATATCGTAATAAGCTAAGTTTCTTTTTTTATCTGCATCAATAAATACTAGATCAAACTCACCTTCCAATGTCGGAATGATAGCATACGCATCACCTATGTGGTAATGTATTTGATTAGCATAGGGTGAAGCTTCGAAGTATGTACTAACACGTTCCTCTTGTTCTTCATTAATATCAATTGTATGTAACTCTCCATCAGACTGCAAACCTTCTGCTAGACATAACGTCGCATATCCTGTAAAAGTACCTATCTCTAAAATTCTTTTTGGAGATACCATTTTACTAATCATAGACAATGCTCTACCTTGATAATGTCCCGACATCATATGAGGCATAGTCTCTCGCAGATAAGTTTCTCTATTTATTTTTTTTAGTAATGAATTTTCTTCATCACAAGTCTCTTCTAAATAGCTATTTACGCGTTCTTCATTTTGAAACATAAAGACAAAGTTACTGAACTTATTTAAAACCAAGCATATTTTCTTTGATAGTAGACGTTTATAAAGGGTGAAAGTTTAAAGATGGAAAATTTAAAAAGCCTTCTATTTTCTAAAATAGAAGGCTTTTTATATGAATTACTTATTCGTTATAAACTAATATAATGATGCCGTAATAAGACGCAAAAATTCTGATCTTGTAACGTCATTCTCAAATGCACCAGTGAAAGCTGATGTTGTCGTTACAGAGTTTTGCTTCTGAACGCCGCGCATAGCCATACACATGTGCTTACATTCGATTACTACCGCAACACCTGCAGGATTCAATGTATCTTGTATACAATCACGAATCTCATTAGTCAATCGCTCTTGTACTTGTAAGCGTCTAGCAAATATATCTACCACACGAGGAATCTTACTTAGACCTACGATATGTCCATTAGGAATATAGGCAATATGCGCTTTACCAAAAAACGGCAACATATGATGCTCACACATAGAGTATACCTCGATATCTTTCACCACTACCATCTGACTATAGTCTTCCTCAAACATTGCTGATCGCAATACTTCTGCTGGATCAATCTTATAGCCATGCGTCAAGAACTGTAATGCCTTTGCTACACGTTCAGGTGTTTTTAGTAAGCCTTCGCGTGCAGGATCTTCACCCAGAGTCTGTAATATATCTGTATAATGTGATGCAATACGATCTACATGCTCTTTATTATATTGGTCTATTTTTTTATAGCCATCCAACTCCTCATTGAAATCCGTAGAACTACTCATTCTTCTAAAAATTTTTATTGTGATTATTAGCCGAAATACTCGACCGAATTATTCTCTGTTTCGAATAGCTTTACGCTATGTAATATAACTTTCTCTCGTTCAAAATGTGGTTTTAATTGATGAAAAATCTCCATAGCAATTACTTCTGTACTTGCCATCTTACCTTTCATGAATTCCACATCAAGATTAATATTTTTGTGATCAAGCTTATCTATAATGTATTCATTAATAATACGCTTCATGATTTTTAAATCAATAACAAAACCAGTCTGTAGATTGACCTCTCCTTTTACAGTCACAAATAATTCATAATTATGACCATGCCAATTAGGATTGGAACAATACCCAAAAACAGCCTGATTCTCCTCATCAGACCATTCGCTACGGTACAATTTATGTGCCGCACAGAATCGTTCGCGCCTCGTAATGTATATCATAATGACAAATATACCTTAAAAAAGTATATTTTAGCTTTTCAAAAAACAAGAAAGATGAAGCTTTTAATTGTGGCAGCCACCTACACTGAAATTGAATCTAGTATCTCCATGATTCGACAAAAACAGATAGACTATCTGATCACAGGAGTAGGAATGACAGCGACAGCCTTTGCGCTAGGCAAAAGACTACAACAAAAACCGTACGATCTTATACTTAATGTAGGTATTGCTGGTGCATTAGACTATATTATCCCGATTGGTAGTACAGTACAAATAACTACAGATATTATCTGCGAACTTGGTGCACAAGATCCACAGGGATTCATTCCGATTGATAAACTTGGTTTTGGCCTTTCTACTTTTACACCCCGTCAACCCGAAGACATCGTATTGGAGCTACCGAAATATACAGGCATTACCGTGAATACTGTACATGGTATAGCGTCATCTATACATGCTATAAGAACTATGTTTCCAACAGCAGCGATAGAGTCTATGGAGGGTGCTGCAGTATTTTACGCTGCGCTCCAAGACAATGTAGCATGCCTGCAAGTACGAGCAATCTCAAATCGAGTTGAAATAAGAAACAAAAGTAAGTGGGACATACCATTAGCAATAAAAAATTTAAATATTTGGCTTCAGAATTTTATTGAAAAACACTATTAATGACCCAATAACGCTTATCAAAAAATGACATTTCTTATGCCTTTTTACCCATAAGACATTACGAAATATCATTTTAAAATATTAGATTTGCGTATTCTATTTGAAAAGAACTATTTTAAAGAAACTAATGAGAGAAATACAATTCAGAGAAGCGCTTCGTGAGGCTATGAACGAAGAAATGCGTAAAGATGAAACTATATTTTTGATGGGTGAAGAAGTTGCTGAGTATAATGGTGCTTACAAAGTGAGCCAAGGTATGCTTGACGAATTCGGCGCTAAACGTGTTATCGATACTCCTATTGCTGAACTTGGATTTGCAGGTATCGCAGTTGGAGCAGCTACACATGGTTTAAAACCTATCGTAGAATTCATGACATTCAACTTCTCATTAGTTGCGATCGATCAAGTGATCAATTCTGCGGCTAAAATCCGTCAAATGTCAGGCGGTCAGTTATCATGTCCTATTGTATTCCGCGGTCCTACAGGTAATGCAGGTCAATTGGCAGCACAACACTCGCAAAACTTTGAAAACTGGTATGCTAACACTCCAGGTCTTAAAGTGGTAGTTCCTTCAAACCCATACGATGCTAAAGGTTTATTAAAATCTGCTATCATTGATCCAGATCCAGTGATTTTCATGGAGTCTGAGGTTATGTATGGTGACAAAGGACACGTTCCTGAAGAAGAATATTACTTACCAATTGGTAAAGCTAATGTTATGCAAGAAGGTACAGACGTAACTGTTGTTTCTTTCGGTAAGATGATTCCTCGTGTTGTAGTTCCTGCAGTTGCTGAATTAGAGAAAGAAGGAATTTCGGTAGAATTAATCGACTTACGTTCAGTACGTCCTATCGATTACGCAACAATCATCGAATCAGTTAAGAAAACGAATCGTTTAGTAGTTGTTGAAGAAGCTTGGCCTTTAGCGTCAATCTCTTCAGAGATTGCTTTCAACGTTCAGAAAAATGCATTTGATTATTTAGATGCTCCTGTAACACGTGTTACTTCAGCTGACGTGCCTTTGGCGTATGCTCCTACATTAGTAGAAGCTTCATTACCAAGTATTGAAAAAGTTGTTAAAGCTGTGAAAGAAGTTTCTTACTTAAAGAAATAATTTTCAAAACTTTACCTTATAATATTCAAGGGCATCATACCATATGATGCCCTTATTTTTTTTATCTACATTATAAACTTATGAAAAAGCTTATTAGCACTACTTTGCTAAGCGCATGTCTATTATTGGTCGCACAAGCACAAGAAAAAATTACATTCAAACTAAATCCTGAAATAGGTAAATCATTGCCTTTCGAAATGAACATGAAGACAGACATGGAAGGTCCTCAGAATGTGATGATGGAAATGAAAATGAAAATGAATTTGGTAGCAACAGATGTAACAGATAAGGATGCAACCTATGAAACGAAATACGCTGCTATAAAAACGGATGTAGATGCTGGGTTATTAATCATCAATTATGACTCTTCACGCGAACCTGCGAATGAAATGGAAGAAGTATTTGCTGCACAAATGAAACCTATGCTGGAGAGTACATTAACTATGAAACTCGATCGTCATGGTAAACTACTAGATTTTAGCTTCCCAAATGTGTCAGCACAAGCATTTGATAAATCAAGCTTACAAGGTATGGCTTTAGCATATCCAACATATCCTATCGCTATTGGTGACTCATGGGACACTGAGAGTGAGTTAACTCAACTTAAAATCAAAGGAAAAGTAAAGAATACACTGACGGAGAAAACTGCACAAGGTTACAAAATAGCTGTTGTTACAGAATATAAAGACGAGTCGGGTTTGCCTATAGGAACATCAGATGGATATTACATCATTGACCCTACTACACATTACACCACCTATTCATCTAATACTACACAGCTAGAGATGCAAGGAGCAAAAATTATAACTTCATTAGAAGTAAAAGAAATTAAATAAATAAAAAAGCCATCTAAATAGATGGCCTTTTTCATATTGTTATAAATGCTTACGCGTTAACTTCTGCTTTGTAGTCATCAGCTGACATCAATGCATCTACGTCAGCAGGGTTAGCCAACTTAACACGAATGATCCAACCTTCACCATATGGATCAGAGTTTACTAATTCAGGAGAAGCATCGATAGCTTCGTTGATAGCTAAAACTGTGCTCGTAACTGGAATGAATAAATCAGAAACTGTTTTTACAGCCTCGATAGTACCGAATACTTCATTAGCTGCAACTTCTTCGCCTACAGTGTTGATATCAACAAAAACGATATCACCCAACTCACGTTGAGCAAAATCAGTAATACCAATTACGGCTTCATCACCTTCTACACGAATCCATTCATGATCCTTAGTGTACTTTAATTCTGCTGGAAAATTCATTTCTATAATCGTTTTTTTTCAAATTTATAATTAATAAAAGACTTTATCAATATGATAATCTGTATTTTTAAACAATGAACAGACAAATTGAGAAGCTATATCGGTTAAGTAAGAAGAGCAATCGATTGATAATAGGGCTAATGTCTGGTACATCGTTAGATGGATTGGATATCGCCTTATGTAATATTCATAATACAGGTACTGACACACAATTGGAGCTACTCCAGTTTATCACCATGCCTTACGATGATGAGTTAAGAAACCATATTCGCACAATATTTGCGAAAAGAATTATAGATCAAGAACTATTTTGTGGCATTAATGCCTATGTAGGTATTACGCACGCTAACCTTATTAATAAAGCGCTTGATATATGGAGTATTTCGTCAAATGAAGTTGATTTAATCGCATCACATGGACAGACTGTCTATCATGCGCCTCAAAGTCTTACGAAAAGCGAAACATTACCCAATAGTACGCTTCAGATTGGCGATGCTGATCACATAGCAGTTCATACAGGAATTATAACTATTTCAGATTTTAGACAGAAGCATGTTGCTGCAGGTGGCGAAGGAGCACCATTGGCAGCTTATGGAGATTACCTTTTGTTTACAGATAATGAAGAACATCGAATCTTATTAAATATAGGTGGTATTTCAAATTTTACGTTTTTACCTAAGCGCGCATCTAATTTGAAAGCATTCGCTACCGATCTTGGTCCTGGAAATACCATCATGAATCAATATATGTTTACTCATTTTGATAAAGAAATGGATGAGCATGCAGCTATGGCTATAAAAGGTAAGCCGCACAGTGAGTTACTTAATGCACTATTGCAGGATGATTTTCTAAAAGCTGAATTCCCCAAGACAACAGGTCCAGAATTATTCAATTTGGCTTACTTACAAAGTAAACTTGATCAATTACATCTTAATAACTTGGCTCACGATGATATAATGGCTACACTTAATATTTTCTCTGCACAGGCTATTATATATGGCATATTGCAGGTGACTAAAGGCCTTGACAATGTATCCGTATATGTGAGCGGTGGTGGTTTGCACAATCCCCTGTTGATGGATAATTTAAAAGCAGGTCTCCCCGAGTTTAAGGTTACCTCTATCGGTGATATAGCAATGAACCCTGATGCAAAAGAAGCATGTCTATTTGCACTATTAGCAAATGAAACTATAGCTGGCACACCTGAAAACATGACAAATATTAAGGAATCTCCTGCTATCTGTATGGGCAAAATCAGTTTGCCTGAATAAAGAATTTATAAAATAAAAGGGGCCAATATTGGCCCCTTTTATTTTATAAAAATACGTGCTAAATATTTATAGCTTCGTGAATAAATTCTTTAAATGGTAATGTTCGCTGACACGTCTCAATAATCTTTTCCAATGCATATGGATGCGTAATTTCTTCATCAGATAGATACTTAAAAAGTATATAACTCTTTAGCTTGAGCACTTCTATTGCTTCATTATCCAAAGTATAGCCTACTGGTGGTCTCTTCAATTTATCTTCAGTAGAGAGATCTCCTATTTCCCAGCCACCTTGCTGTAGTACATCTACAAAAGCAGCATAATTATAATCTATCTCTTGACGTATGGCGGCCAGATGTTCTTTCTTTGGTAACCAGTATCCAACAGCAATAAATGACTTACCTGGTTCAATATGTATATAATACTCTGGCCCTTCCAACTTACGGCCATCTGCTGATATACCTGCTGCTAACCACGATTTATAAGGCGCCTTATCCTTACTGAAGCGTACATCTCGATAGATACGAAAAAGACACTTTGACGATTTGACATCAGCTGGAATTTGCGGATCAAATCGCGATAGGTGTTTTATCAGCTCATCTACAAAATCCTTCAAATTTACATGAGCCTGTTCATATTGTGCTTTATGCTCATTGAACCATTCTCTATTATTATTTGCTTTTAACTCACGTAAAAAGGATAATGTTGAAGTCTGGATATTCATTTGATTAAATTAATAACAAGTATATAAATACTAATGGTGCCGCTATCAGTAAACCATCAAATCTATCTAACAATCCACCATGACCTGGTAGTATATTCCCTGAATCTTTCACTCCAAGACTACGTTTCAACATAGACTCGACCAAATCTCCTAATGTACCAAATACACCGATAATAAGTGCCATAAGCGTCCATTCCAATTTGGATAATATGCCAAAATATTGTTCAAGATTCATAGCCAAGATCATGGCGAATAATACGCCACCTATAAAGCCTTCCCATGTCTTATTAGGAGATATTCTTTCAAATAGTTTACGCTTTCCAAAGCTACGACCTGATAGGTATGCTCCGGTGTCGTTAGACCATAAAAGGATTAAAAATCCTAAAGGAAGGTATGGATTGAACGATCCTTTAATAAATCCTATTGCTATAAAGAATAAAAAAGGAATACATGCATAAATAAGACCTAATATCGTACACGCTATATCATGAAAAGGATATTTGCGTTTCTGGAAGAGTGTAATAATGAATATAGCTACGAAGAAAGGAATAAATAGCCAAACATAGATAAACGGAATAACGTCTAGACAATGTAACCCAACTAATGTAGCTAAAGCCATCCCTGTAGTAAGACCTACTGCTTTATTAGGCTTTATATCTTCAGATGCAGTGATGCCATAAAATTCATACATGCTCCATACACCTACAAAACTAAAAAATAACACAAATACCTCAGGACCTAGCAATAATGACCCGACTAATACTATAATAAAGAAAAAACCTGTAATTGCTCTAGTTAACATCGTCCTCTTCTACTTCAATATTTGTTTCATTGTTGATTAACTCTAATGCCGCAGCTTTCTGATCTTCACTCACATACAATTCCAATTTGCCAATTAGATAAGAGCTATCTTGCTTATTTAATAATACTGCTGCGATACCATTTTCTTCCAACATCTGCTTTACGATTTCAGCTTCCAAGGGGTTGGTATATATTTTGATTTTAATCCAATCTTTCTCCATGATTGTTTTTATTTGTTATTGTATAGAAGTAATAGACTAATATTCCTGTAATAATAAGACTGCCAAGATACACAAATATTGAGTAGTTAGCATAGCTTTGCAAATCTGCGTATGTCTTTCCTTGCTTCGTATATTGATATGCTAATACCGCAACGGTAGCATTATTCATAAAATGAGCAACGACTGGAACCCATATGTTTTTCGTCCATATGAACATATATCCAAATAGCGCCCCTAATAGTAAGCGAGGAAAAAAGCCAAAAAATTGTAAATGAATGGCACTAAATATGAAAGCTATAAGCCATACCGCGACATGCTCATCCTTACACCAACGGACTATAGTCGGTAATAACGCACCTCTGAAATAATACTCTTCCACAAGCGCAGGAACTACAGCAATCACAACAATATTAAGCAACAATAAAGCAATCTGATCTGTCATCGCCAATCGCTCAGTCAATACAGCCATTTCATCCTCCTTCAATTTCATCCATTGTTCTATATCTTGCAATATAGTAGGTAGACTCAGTTGTGCGTTCCAGTCTCCGATTAACTGCATAATCGGGCCTATCGAAAATAGAATAGCAATACTAGCTATATAAAATAATTTGGGTGAACGAGCAGTACTTTCGAACAAAAATGGAGTAGTGTCCATACTTCGCAAGATTATAACTGGCAATAAAAAGGTCGCTAGTGAACTAAACATTAGTACAAAATACATAAAGAACGGTGCCTGTACACCACCAATTATTTGGTCTTCATGTAAAAGTGAATTATCTAGCTTACCTGTGATTATATAACTGACTATAGTAATCAGTATTTGTACACTTACGCTACATATAAAGGTGAGACCCAATAAATATACAATTAATCTTCCAGGGGTTGATAAATGGTTCAAATCCTGTATCATGCCGTAAAGATACTATATATTTAGCATAAGAAAAGGGACCCTAAGGTCCCTTTCAATTATTTTACGCGGTTTGGATCCGCTGGTTTTTTCATGCTTTTGTATGGATAAGTTTTCATTTCATCCAATAAAATCTGAACCGTTTTTTCTAACTGAGGATCACGTCCTTCTAGTAGATCCTTAGGCATTTGTTCAACAAATACATCAGGAGCAACACCTTCATTCTCAATAATATATTTACCGTTAGTATCATATACCCCAAAGTTTGGTGAAGTGATACTTCCACCATCTATTAGTGGCGGATATCCAGAGATACCTACTAAGATACCCATAGTAGTACGACCCACTAATTTACCTAAACCTTTGTGGCGGAACATATATGGCATCATATCTCCTCCCGAACCAGCGTTCTCATTGATGATCATAGCTTTTGGACCATAGATACCGTTACCTGGTGTTGTGAATGGTTTACCATCACGAATTGTCCAACCTGCAATTAAATCTCTCGATAATAAATCGATTACATAATCAGCTACTGAACCACCTCCATTATTACGCTCATCTAATAATAATGCCTTTTTGTCCATTTGCGAGAAGTAGTAGCGGTTAAAGTTGGTATAACCTTCACGACCAGTATTTGGCATATATACATATGCAATCTGACCATTACTCAATTGATCTACTTTCTTACGATTAGATTCAACCCAATCCATACGACGTAACTCCACCTCATTTCCAAAAGAAATTGGTTTCACAACTACATCACGAGCTCCGTTAAGATTTGGTTGTGTATTAATTTTTAAAGTGACTTGCTTACCGACTCTATTCTCTAATAACTTATATAAATTAGCTCCTTCAGTTAAAGAAATACCATTTACTGCTACGATATATTCTCCAACTTCAACATTCAATCCTGGCTCTGCTAAAGGCGCCTTGAAAGAAGGGTTCCAATCCAAGCGTGTGTAGATTTTGTCGATCTTATATGCACCATCGACGTATGTAAGATCTGCGCCCAATGTTCCTGCACTAACAGAAGGTGCTGAAGGTTGATCACCCGGATAGATATACGCATGCCCTACTACTAACTCACCCATCATTTCATTAAGCAAATAGCCTAAGTCTGTACGGTGATTCACATATGGCAAGAATTTCTCATATTTTGCGCGAACAGCTTTCCAATCAGCTCCATGCATATTTTCTACATAGAAAAATTCTTTCTGCATGTTCCATACTTCATTGAATACTTGTTTCCATTCTGCTGCTGGATTTACTTCGAATTTGATATTCGCTAAATTCAGTTTTCCAGATTCTGGAGCTGGCTTTTGCCCTGCATTGACAATATAATACTCTCTTCCATTCGAGTAAATCATTTTTTTGCCATCAGCACTAATTTTGAAACCGCGAGCATTCTCAATTAATGATTTATTTTCTTGTTTTACAAGATCATAAGCTCCTATACTACCGCCACGAGAGTAAATCAGCATATTCTCTACGCTTCCATCCAAACGGTAGAATCCAGCTGGCAAAGGCAATGCAACAATTCTATTGTTTACGTTATCGAAGTCTACTGCTAATTTCTTTGTAGCATTAGTGTCTTTAGCGTCAGATTTTTTCTTTTCTTCAGACTTTTCTTCTTTTACTACTTCTTCATCACTTTCATTTTTGAAGATGGTAGGCGTCTCTTTTGATAAAATGAAAGCATATACTGAATATTCAGGACTACGATCATAAGCAGACATATGTAAGCCCGAATTTGTTAATCCTGTATTTGTACTTGCAGTGAAGAATAAATATTTGCCATCTCTACTAAACGCCGGTTGAGATGCCACAGACATACCATCCGTGATCTGATGAGACTGTTTAGTAGTAAGATTGTACATGAATATAGCACGAACACCATTGTTCAAACTTTTTGCATAAGCTATCCAGTTCGAATCATATGACCATGATGGTTCGAAGTGATTGCGTGTGCGTCCTGTAATAGAAGCTAACTTATCATTATCTACTAACACGACCTTTTTACTATCAATGTCTACATAATATAGATTTAGATGAGCATCATTGAAAAACAATTTTTTGCTATCTGGAGACCATGTAGGCTCGAAGTAAAATGTAGTCGCGCCAAGATCTATGTATTGTGGCGCTATCGTCGCCTTTTGATCACGTAATACCAATTGATATTTACCATTCTTATCTGATAAATAAGAAATCCATTTTCCGTCAGGAGACCAAGCTGGGAATCGTTCATGGCTTCCTACTGATTCAGAGATATTGCGTGCATCACCTTTCTCTTTAGGTACAGATATGATCTCTCCACGAGACTCAAATAATGCACGTTGACCAGTTGGAGAAATATTAATATTGCGGATATCTGGACGTAGCTCTACATATTTTGAGCGCTTGAACATTGGATCTGCACTAATTGAAATCTTAAGCGTATTTAATTGCTTTTTATTTAAATCATAGATATGTAGTCTTCCTTCTTGTTCGAATGCTAACTCATTGCCATGACCTTGTAAAGTACGTACATCATAGTCTTTGAAGTTCGTCAACTTTTCTACCTTCTTAGTATTAATATCGTAGCTAAATACGTTGACTATCTTATCACGATCTGATAAGAAATATACTTTTGAACCTAACCATACGGGTTTGACATCATTACAGTTCTCTCCTGGGATTATGTCTGTAGATTTTGTTTGTGTATCAAAAATCCAAATTGATGGCATACCACCGCCTCTATAACGTTTGAATGCAACACGATCACGTTCCGTAGGATCACCATTTTTGATATAAGCCCAGTATCGACCATCTGCAGATGGTGAGCCTTGGTATGCTTCCGGCATCATCAAAGCGTTATCTACACCTTTACCATCAATAGCAGTCTTATATAATCTTGAGCCAAGTGAATATTGGAATTCTCTTGTTGTTGTGAAATACACTTCATTATTATTCAACCAACCACGCACTAGGTCTGCTGATGGGTGAAATGTCATACGCTTAGGTTCTCCACCATATACTGGAATAGTATATATATCGGTATTACCATCGTAGTTACCTGTAAAAGCGATTTGTTTACCGTCAGGAGAAAATGTAGGATTTAGCTCTACATCGGGATTCGTTGTCAAGCGTTTTGGGTTTTGCCCATTTTTTTCTGCTATCCAGATATCTCCACCATATACGAATGTAATATGTGTTTTACTAATACTTGGGTTGCGTAGGAGCAATGTCTCTTCTTGAGCTGTGGCTATCTGAAAACTACTAACTGCTAACGCTACACTCAATATATTTCTTACTTGTTTGAACATATGATTGAATAAAATCTAATTGAACTATAAAAATAGTTTTATAAACAGTATAAATACCTATTATATCTAAGTTGTTGCACAAAAAAAGCCGTTAACATTAAAAATGTTAACGGCTTTTATCTATGATAGAATGTATTAATCTTCAGAAGAAATTTCTTCGTCTACGATAATACGTCCACAGTGCTCACAAATAATAATTTTTTTGCGTTGACGAATCTCTGATTGCAACTGAGCAGGAATCTTGTTGTGACAACCTGAACAACTATCTCTCTCAATGTACGTCACAGCAAGACCATTACGGTATGCACCACGAAGTTTATTGTATACTTTCAATAAACGCTCTTCATTGTTAGGAATAGCAGCATCAACTTTTTTCAACAAAGCTTCTTCTTCGATCTGAGTTTCTGCAGTAATTGTATCTAATTCTTGCTTTTTAATATCAAGTTCACCTTTAGAAAAGTCTAAATTCTTAAGCGTTTTATCATAAGACTCTGATTTGCTTTTGATTTCAAATTCAGCTTCTTTGATACGTTTCTCACATACTTGAATTTCTAAGCCTTGAATCTCAATTTCTTTAGAAATAGCATCGTATTCACGATTGTTTTTTACTTCGTTCAATTGACCTTCGTATTTTTTGATCGCAGATTGCGAGTCTTTGATCATATTTTTACGTTTAACAATTGAATCTTCTAAATCATCTAATTCGACTCTGATTTTTGCAAGACGAGTCTCTAAGCCAGCGATTTCATCTTCTAAGTCAGCTACTTCGATAGGAAGTTCACCTCGTACTTGACGAATCTTGTCTATTTTCGTGTGGATCGATTGTAACGACCACAGTGCCTTTAATTTTTGCTCTACGGTTTGTTCCATTAACTGTAGTATTTATTTGATTATCTTTCTAAAAAACAATATTGAACCCCGATGTCACCTCGAAATCCCTATAGTCCGCTACTTATAATCAATACAAATAGCCATTTATAGTAATGGGCAAAGATACTGATTTTTTTTGTCAAATTGTGAATTTGTTTTAAATCAAGCAAATGG
>JAZQRD010000202.1:0-3110 GCA_045629405.1 Sphingobacterium sp.
GCTCCGAAAAACGCGATGACCGCAATAGTACAATGCCTGAAACTGATATGGCAACTAAATTAGCCGCATTGGCAGGTAAGTTTAAATAGGAAATATAATGTATATAAGGTAAACGCTCGATAATAAAATGTCGAGCGTTTATTGTATATGTACCAGTGGAATAATTTGTATTCATAAATGCTCGTTGCGTACAGCTAGTATATAAGCTTGTTTATGAAATTGTTTTTTAATTTCTTATGCAGTATTCATAGTTGTTAATTCATTGGAATTTAATTAGGATAAACAGGCATTGGGTTATAAGTTGGTAGAACACTTTTTGTGGCCCAGCTATCATCACGTACGCAGCGTATATTCATTAAAGGGGAATTGATTACACTGACGGCCCCAAGAAGACCTGCACTCAAAAGACTTGTTGTTCTGTAGGCTTTGTAACGATTACTTATTGGTGTAGTATGTCCTAAGTGATATTTTACCCCAAGATTGATAAGTGGTGACCCTATCAAGTTGTCATTTGTCCAAAAGGCGTTATAATTGCCGTATGTATCCCCTAGATTAAGCGTAATCAAGTTTTCTATCACTCCTAATGTATTCATATAGCCATTGTAGTTAAAGCGTAGCCTGTTTACAGAAGATGTAGCTAATCCATAAGCGCTATTATTACCTGTGGTAGGTGTAAATTCTGCATAGTCATCAGTGGCAGTTGAGCCTACTACCGGGGCAGCTAAAGCATCTTGTGCAGCAACTAATACATCAATTCCAGCAATATTTGATAGGCCTAGGTCTCCTAATATTTCACTAATGCCTTTAGAAGTTATGTTTTCTAGTTGATCAGCAGTAGGGATTTTCCATAAGCCTGCTGGATAAACCAATGCGCAAGCATCTACAGCTGCATTAGCACTGGCTAATACACGAGGCTTGTGTGCCCCAAAGGAGAAGAAGCTGTTAGGGTCATCTGTTTGCGGATTAGTATGGTAGAAACGATATGGTGTAGGGTCTGCAGGTTTGTAGTATAAATTGGATCTAGACCATTTTACTCCCTCATATGTTAAGGCTGACTCTGTAATCCCGACCAAGAAACGATTGGTTTTACCTCGTTCAGGAGTTATCGATCTGCTTTGTGTTAATACCGTAGTGCCAAAGGTACGTTCTGTATTGTTATCAAGTTGAATTTTTAGATTGGTAACATTGATAGTCAGATTTTGAGGTGTTGGATCTGCTGTGTAATAGTAGGCTACTTTTCTGCTTGCATCGCCATTAAGGATAGTGAAATCAACCTCTGATAACGCTGGTGATCCTCCGGACTCAGCTAATGTAAGTGCCCCAGATAATAGATTAACTGTTGCAGCTTTTGCATTTGGCCCAGTAATTCCAATACTTGCAGAGTTTATAGGCGCAAACATGCCTAAGGTATTGATTTCAATAGCAATTCTAGCGTATAGACGATTAAAAACAATGCTTATATTTAATGGGATAGGGTTATTGTTAATATTAATGTCAGTAGTCCCAGATGTAGCATATAGCACATCCTTATTTTCGGGTAATAGGAGATTGTTTGATGCATCGGCTTCTGGTATAGCATCAGTGTTGTTGTATGATAAGGCTACCCATTTGTAAGATCCGTTTGATAATTGAATAGTGGAATTAGTTCCTGTAGAAAATTGCATCGATTTATCGAAACTGTATAATCCTCCATTTTTTTTATAAAAATACATCCGAAATGTAGTATTCGGTTCTAGAGGAGTAGAAGCTGCTTTTATTTGGCGGCTTGCTTTTAAACCTGATGCAGAAATTAATGGTTGTTCGGTTGAAGGATTATTGTTATCTACGGCAATGATAGCATCAAAACCGTTGGATTGTACTAATTCTATGGAATTGGTGCTTGGGTTAATACTAGACGTGCTACTTCTTTTTAATTTTAAATTAATGTTTTCTTGGTCACCGACACCTCCAACATGAATTATTAGTTGGTTTTGACCGGAAGGAATATCTTGACCATTTTGTGATTTATCTTTATTACAACTTATTATAACTAATGAGCAAAGTACGATTATAGCAGCAAGAATACACTTACTTGCTGAAATTCTATTAGTTGTTTTCATGATGTCTTAGTTTTTAGTTGGGATTCGTAATTAAAAGTCATCTACATTCCAGATACTAGTACCTGTACCTTCTTCTTCATTAATCACAGGTGTTACTATGGTTGGATTAACAGATCCTATCGCTAGCCCCTGCTCAGATTCAATTAAGAGCTTCTCAATAATTGGGGGTTTGTAATTATTTGTGTTTTTCATATTGAAATATTTTAATCTAGATTTGTCAGCACTCATTTTTAAAAGGTATTCAGGACTATAGGTGTTATACGAGATGTAATATAAATATACTTAATATATGTTAATTAGTAGTGTAAAATGTTTTTTTTAACAAATTTTACTTTCATTAATGGTCGTTTATTAATAATAAGGAAATATTAGGCGGTTGAAACAATACTCGGTTTTACTTTTAGTATGTGTATAAAATATCAATAATTAGGTGTGATATATTATCCTTAATACTAGTAATATACGCTTGTTAGTTTTGTGCTAGTATTGCAATAGGTACTTAAAAGATAGTCTTTAAGATCGTAAGTTAATAGAGTTTGTTAATAAGAGAGGTCCGCGATATTGAAAAGGATTGAACAGATCAAATCGATAAGGATTTTAGCTCTAAAGAGAATCAACGAAAGAAGTGTAAGCCTATTAACTTAAAGGGAGCAAAATATACTTCTATTGTCGAGTTAGCAAAATTAGGTCTGGATCTACGTGAGCACATTGGATAATCATTTTGTGTCAGATCCAGATTAGGTATTCAAAGTTCAGCAAGAGGTTATGCTTACAGTCACAGAGTTAGATAATTACAAAGATGAGAAAAAAGAAGGTCGACATGTCAATACTGGGCGTTGATGATAGTACCTACTTTTTTTCCTTAGGTTTACCTTCATTATTTAAAGGTCCCCATGTCCACATGCGTCGCCAAAATTCATGCAATGAGTTGAATTCTTGGCGATAAACTAAACCAAGTGCACTTATGTAATCCGAATCACTGGAGCGTAATAAGAAATTACGTGTATAAGG
>JAZQRD010000203.1:0-18246 GCA_045629405.1 Sphingobacterium sp.
CCGATAGCCTTGCCATGAGACTCACCAAAGGTAGTAATACGAAATAAGTCGCCAAATGAATTTCCTGCCATAATGATTAGTAAATTACTAATGTAATAAATTTTGCCCTTGTGCCGGGCAAGCAATTACTTTTTTCCAAGAAAGTAAGCAAAACTCGTCAGTGAAGAATTTAGCTTCGCTGAGCTCGTAACCTTAGATTCTCAACTAGTTAATAGTTCGTGCTTTTACAAAATTTTAGAGGTTACTTTATTTGCTTCAAGAACGGTATATTCTATATTTTTTTGTTATTCTGACGATAGGAGGAATCGTAACTTCAGATTCCTCGCTTTCAATCAAAATGATGTTCTGAATCTCTATTCTGCAATTAAAAAACCTTGTAAAGTCAGATGTTCCCAATACATTGGATACGATTTTTCAACGACGTGTGGCTCTTCAATTTTTATTTCATTGAAAACCAGTGCTAGAGGCGCAAAAGCCATTGCCATTCGGTGATCTTCATATGTTGCAATAGAAATACAACCAGGCTCAGCGACATGGCTACTATCTAAATGATATATTTCGCCATCTGCTGTTAATGTTGCGCCAAATTTGGCGATTTCATTTTGTAGAGCAGCTATACGATCTGTTTCTTTAATTTTTAGTGTCTCAAGACCTGTAAAAGATACATTACGTTTTAAGGCTGCAGCTACTACAACCACGGTTTGTGCTAAATCAGGACATTCTTTAAAATCAAAGAGAGTCTTCTCCGATTTTTCAGTTGATTTCTGTAGTAAAATACCATTGTCTTCGAATGATGTCTTTACTCCGAAATGTGCCATGATCTCTGCTATAGCTATATCACCTTGTAGGCTTTTTTCTTTTAGACCTAGTAGACGTATTTCGCCTTTTTCAGCTAAAGCCACCATTGCATACCAGTATGAAGCTGCGGACCAATCTGGTTCGATATATAACGTAGCTTCTTGCGCTTCTTGTGGTGCTATCTTGATGCTATTACCTTCCCATTGATGATGAATACCTGCTTCTGCCAACATATTCAAGGTCATCGTTACATATGGGCGAGAAGTTAGTTCGCCATCGATATTGATGGTTAAACCTTTTTTCAGTGCAGATGCTATTAACAATAAGGATGAAATATATTGGCTACTTACGTCACCTTTGATGCTTACTTGATCTTTAGACTGCCACATCTTACCTTCTATATGAAGAGGAGGGAAGCCAGGTTTATTTTTGTAGTGCACATCTGCTCCAATACTTTTTAAAGCATCTACCAAGATTCCGATTGGACGCTGTTGCATACGAGCAGTACCCGTCAAAATGAAATCTCCAGGAAGAAGATTAAGAAACGATGTCATAAAACGCATCGCTGTTCCTGCAGGACCTATATCTATGGTTTTAGTTCCAGTACTTTCAGCTGTAGCATCTTTCAACGCCTTAGTAAGTAATATCGTGTCATCGGCACTCGATAAGTTCTCGATAACGACTTTACCTTTACTTAGTGCCTGTATGATAAGCGCACGGTTGCTTTCGGATTTTGAACCCGTTAGCTGTACCGTACCACTTACTTTTTTCGTTGCATGCGTTAGCTTAATGCTTGATTCGCTCATTATGCCTCCACACTAGATTTAGCGTTCATAATTTCATTTTGCTTACGAATAGATTCGTTGTGCAATAGTTCTAAGTATTTTACAGAAAAATCTTCACCTAAGTTCAAAGCTTTTGCTAATTGAACACGTTTTTGAATGATTTCGTCCCAACGAGACACTTGTAATATAGTTACGTTGTTGTCGCGTTTGTATTCACCGATTTTTTCCGCAACTTTCATACGGTCACCAATTAACTTCAAGATTTGATCATCTAATTTGTCAATTTGTTGACGTAATTCAGCTAATTTATCTGAGAAAGTAGGGTCTGCAGATTCTGGAGAACGGTATGATAAATTATCTAATAATTCAGCTAAGGCAGCAGGCGTAACTTGTTGTTTCGCATCTGTCCATGCCACTGAAGGATCTATATGCGATTCGATAATGAAACCTTGCATATCCATATCCATTGCTTTTTGTGCTACGTAAGGAATCAACTCACGGTTACCACAGATGTGGCTAGGGTCATTGATGATTGGCAACTCAGGAGCAATTGTTTTCAGTTGGATAGCTAAATCCCACATTGGTTCGTTACGGAAAGCAGTTTTTTCGTAAGATGAGAAGCCACGGTGGATAGCTGCGATTTTCTTGATGCCAGCACCATTGATACGCTCTAAAGCACCAATCCATAGTGATAAGTCAGGGTTAACTGGATTTTTTACAATCACAGGTATATCTTTACCATATGCTTTGATCGCATCTGCAATTTCTTGTACAGTAAAAGGATTTGCAGTAGAACGTGCGCCAATCCATAAAATATCAACACCTGAATCTAATGCTTCTTTTACGTGTTGTGCAGTTGCTACTTCTGTTGCAGTCAACAATCCTGTCTCTTCCTTAGCACGTTTTAACCATTCAAGACCGATACTTCCGATACCTTCGAATTCTCCTGGTCTCGTACGCGGCTTCCAAATACCAGCACGTAGAACATGTACTTTACCTGTATTCGCTAATAAGTGTGCAGTTGATACCATTTGATCCTCAGTCTCCGCACTACATGGACCGGAGATGATTAATGGTTTACCATCTGTTTCGATCCATGAGCTTAATGGTAATATGTCTAATGAATGTTTCATCTTATTTAATTTTTTTATTTACAATTTTGATTAGTAGAGTTATATAGTGTGGGATTATACTTTTTCGTTTTTGATGTATTCACCCATGATGCTAAAATTTACTGTATGTTTCAATACTTTACGGATAGCTGCGTCGTAATCTGATTGTTTTTTCCATTCTACATCGACGTAGAAATCATATTCGTTGCGACGACCAATTACGGGCATCGATTGAATTTTACTAAGATTAACGTTCTGTTCTGCGAAACACTGCAATACTGCTGCCAAAGATCCAACAGCATTACCTGTCTGGAAGGAAAGTGATGCTTTGTTTGCACCTTTTTGCTCAACAACCTCGTTTGATAAGATCAGAAAACGTGTAGCGTTCTTTTTGTGCGTTTCAATACGTTTATCTAATATTTGAAGACCATATGTTTTAGCTGCGTATTCACTAGCGATAGCTGCATGATTTTTCAAAGAATCCTCTTTAATCTTCTTAGCACAACCTGCCGTATCCATACCTTCTTTGATAGTCCAAGTAGGATGTTCTCCTAAAAACTCGTCACATTGACGAATAGCAATAGGATGAGATTCAACAACTTCAATGTCACTTAGCTTTACACCTGGTAAAGCCAGTAAGTTTTGCTGAATATTCAAATGAACTTCTCCAATGATATGAAATCTGTAGTCCCTTAGAAGATTGTAATTAGGAAGAATACTGCCTGCGATAGAATTTTCAATAGCCATCACTACGTAATCTGCTTTACCTTGCTTCAGCATTTCGCAGGTTTGCTTGAATGAGCTACATTCTAATGTTTCGATATCCGAACCAAAATATTTATAAGCAGCTTCTTCATGAAATGAAGCTTTTACACCTTGTATTGCTATTTTTACACTCATAGTTATATTTTCAAAAAAAAAGTCCCAACTTGCGATCGGGACTTTTTATATTTTGTATTGCTATCTACGTATATATCTTCCCTTTTTATATGTTCATATAAAAGAAATAAAAGAAGCTATATGTAGTAAAAGTCGTCATGTTTTTGTTTTGATATTTCAAATGTATAGTATTCATATTTAATATCAAAATTTATTTAAAAAAAAATGTAAAATAGTAGATTTTTATCAGAGATATTTTTGTGATTTTTTCACCTCAAATTTGTGTAAAAAAAGGTTAAAAATTAAGGTTAAAATTTATATATCATTTTTACTTTATTATTATTTAATTATCTCTTAATTAAGTTTTTATATATTTTATTCTATAGGAAATCATTATTTAATATCAAATTAACTCTTTGTTTAAGCTATTTTTTTTCTGAAATGTTATATGTTTTAATAAGTGTTTTTTGTAGTGTTTTTGTCGGTGTAATACTGAAATTTGCGCGTAAAAAGAAGTTAGATGTACGTCAAATTGTATTGTGGAATTACCCTATGACAATTTTTTTGACTTACGTATTATTCACACCTACTTTGGGCGGTTTAAATTATTCAATTTTACCTTGGAATTTGTATCTGCCATTATCACTATTGTTACCAACTCTCTTTATATTTATTGCCTCATCTATTAAAACTGCTGGATTGGTAAAGACAGAAGTAGCGCAGCGCATGTCGTTGTTTATACCTTTGATAGCTTCTTTTTATTTATTTAATGAAGATCCAGCCATTACCAAAATTATAGGAATCGTCATTGGACTGGTGGCTGTATTGTGTTCTGTAGGTTGGCATAGGGGTGAGCAAGTTGAAAAAGTTGGCTCATGGTATCCTTTAATCGTTTTTTTTGGAATGGGGATAATCGATATTTTATTCAAGCAAGTTGCCTTATTTAGTGCTATTCCTTATACCACAGCAATGTTTATTGTTTTCTTTGGAGCGGGGTTGATAGCTGGGTTAGTGTATGGGATTATGATATGTTTGGGGAAGATGCGATTTGATAGTAGAGTAATCTTTTGGGGTTTATTTTTGGGGATATTTAATTTTGCAAATATTTACTTTTATATGAAGGCACATCGAGCTTTGCCCGATAATCCATCTATTGTCTTTACTGGTATGAATGTCGGAGTGATCGTACTTGGTTCACTAATTGGAATGACAGTTTTTCGAGAAAAACTTAGTAAAACCAATAAATTGGGGTTAATTTTGGCTATTATTTCTATTTTATTAATTGCATACCTGTGAGTTTATTTGAAGATACTTATTTAACAATAGATGAACCTTGTGAGGGGATTTTTAGAGATAAGGGCAGTAAATTCATTGCTTACGCTTATCCATTTAATGATGAGGCTGCGCTAAAAGATATCATTGCTGGTCTAAAAGCACTTCATCCAAAGGCGCGTCACCATTGTTGGGCATATCGATTGTCTCCAGATCGTACAGTATTCCGTGTCAATGATGATGGTGAACCATCAGGTACTGCGGGCCGTCCGATTCTTAATGCTTTATTATCCAAAGATATTACCAATATTATCGTTGTGGTAGTGCGCTATTTTGGAGGTACATTGTTGGGCGTACCAGGTTTGATTAATGCTTATAAAACAGCAACTGTAGAAGCTTTAAATGTTGCAAACATAGTCGAAAAAACGGTAGATGATTATTATGAAGTTCATTTTGAATATCTACAAATGAATGATGTAATGCGGATAATTAAGGACGAAAATCTCGTCATAGTCGAACAACAATTTGATAATGCTTGTGTTATAAAATTGGAAATCCGTAAAATGCAGGTCAATACTGTTATCGGAAAATTAGACAAAATTACAGGAGTAAGAACAACATATTTATATACATTATGATTGCAGAATCGGAATTAATCATTAACCCGGATGGTAGTATTTACCATTTGGATTTGAGACCAGAGGATTTGGCGGAAAACATCATTTTCGTTGGTGATCCAGATAGAGTAGGGTTGGTGTCTCAATATTTCGATATAATCGAAGTAAAGAAAGGCAAGCGTGAATTTATTACGCATACTGGTACCTTACGTGGCAAACGTTTATCAGTTATATCCACAGGTATTGGTACGGATAATATCGATATTGTCATGAACGAGATCGACGCCCTAGTAAATGTAGATTTTGATACTAGAGAAATTAATAAGGAATTAAAATCTGTAAATATCATCCGTATTGGCACTTCTGGTTCTATCCAGGAAGATTTAGCTATTGGGTCAATCTTGGTTAGTGAATATGCAATTGGATTTGATGCCTTGATGCAATATTATAAAAAGCCTTATACAGCAATAGAAGCAGTGATAAAAGATGCAATTACGGAACAATTATCCGATTTATCTTTCCAGCCATACGTAGGTAGGGCTAGTGATAAGCTGATTGCACAGTTTGCTAGTGAACTACCGAAAGGTATGACGATGACTGCTCCAGGATTTTATGCACCGCAGGGTAGATCTATCCGATCGGTCAATGTATATCCCAATCTTATCGAGTTGGCTAATAAATTTCGAGTTGGCGATAGACGAATTACCAATTTGGAAATGGAAACTGCGGGTATATATGCCTTAGCAAATATGTTTGGACACCATGCCTTATCAATAAACGCAATTTTAGCGTCACGTGTCAAAGAAGAGTTTTCTAAAGATCCAGCTGTCGTTGTAGATCTCGCTATACGTCATGTGCTTGATCGAATTTAGTCTTGGCTAAGTCCTTTTCTTGAAGAATCAAAACGCAAAAGGATAAACAATAAGATCGTAAAACTCCATAGTGAGGAACCACCATAACTAATGAATGGCAATGGGATACCTATAACAGGAACAATCCCTATTGTCATTCCTATATTGATAAAGAAGTGGAAAAATAGAATAGATGCTACCCCATATGCATATATACGCGCATAGGCTGTTCGTTGTCGTTCTGCAATATGGACAATTCTTAATAATAAAGCTATATACATAGCTATCAGAAATACAGCACCTACAAATCCCCATTCTTCTCCAACGGTACAAAAAATAAAATCTGTACTTTGCTCAGGTACAAAATTGTATTTGGTCTGCGTACCTTGAAGATATCCTTTTCCGAATAATTGACCAGAACCAATGGCAATCATTGACTGATTAAGATTATAACCTTGTCCTCGCGGATCATCCATTTTACCTAAAATAATATCGATACGATTGCGTTGGTGGGGTTGTAAGATATTCTCATAAGCAAAATCTACACATAGTACATAAACTGAGGCTGCAACAAAGATAATCCCGATATTTATAATGTTTTTACGACGCTTACGCAGTAAAAAAGTAAATAAGCCACATATCGCCGCTATAATACCGATTAATAACCACTGATTGATGAGAAGAGCAAGTACGAATAATAGGATAGCTAATCCACCTAATATAAGTAATTGCGTGCTGATGTAACCTTCTCTATAAAATACAAAAATTAAAGAAAAAAATGCTAAAGCAGAGCCTGTATCAGGTTGTAGCATGACTAAAAATACGGGAAAAAGTACGATAGAAGCACCAATCATCAAGGTATTAATATTTGGTGTCTTATTAGCTTGTGTATTCAAATAGTATGCTAATAATAAGCATGTTGCAAGCTTTCCAAATTCCGAAGGTTGTAGACGTAGCGGTCCTAATGGTATCCAAGCTTGATTTCCACCGACATTACGTCCCACAATCAATACTACTACTAGAAGTATGACGACTACTATGTAGATAAATGGAGTCGCTGATATGAAGAATCTCTGGTCAATGATTAAAATACAAAATCCAATAAGGATGGCAGCAAAGATAAAGATAGACTGTTTCCCATAATTGGTATCTAAATTAAAAAGTCCAGGATTTTCTGGGTCAAATACTGCCGCATGAATATTAAACAAACCTATAATGCATAGTGTAATCCATAGACCTATCGTAAGCCAGTCTATTCTCCCTAAAAAACTAGTATTGCTATTGTTCATTAAATCTCGGAACTTGACTATGGTGTACTACTATATTATTTGTTGGTTCTTTGGGCTTAGTCGAATTTGTACTTTTTGATAATGAATCCTTTTTATCTAAAGTAACTTTTGGAGTGCTCTCTTTCTTTGCTACTTTAGGTAATAAGTTTGCATTGAAAATGCGATCTTGCAAGTGTTTAGGTAGTGTAATCGTATCACTTATGTATTTTTCTATGAGCATACTTGCAATTGGGCCAGCCCATGTACCGCCGTAACCTGCATTCTCCACAAATACTGCAATCGCAATTTTCGGGTTTACTCGGGGAGCAAAAGCAAAGAATACAGCATGATTTTCGCCGTGTGGATTTTGTACTGTTCCGGTTTTACCACACATCTCAATACCATTAATTCGTACGGAGTAACCAGTACCACCAGACATGTTGACTGCTCTACTCATACCTTCGATAACGGGTTCGTAATGTTTTTCATCAACACCGGCAAATATTTTTTCTGTATATTCTTCTTTTACAAAACGTTTTTCGCCTATGCCCTTTACCAAGTGAGGTCTATAGTAAAATCCTCTATTGGCAACTATTGCCATAATATTGGCCATCTGAAGAGGAGTGATACCAAGTTCCCCTTGCCCAATTGATTGTGAAATATTATAACTTGAAGACCATTTTGAGCTACCAAATTTTTTAGTGAAATATCCTGCATCGCGTACAATGCCTGGCTTTTCTCCTGGTATATCTATACCTAGAGTATGTCCTAATCCAAATTGGTTTAGGCCTTCACGCCAAAGTTCATATGCTTCAGCAGTAGGCATGCCTCGTCCATCTAACATACGAGCGTATACATGACCGTAATATGTATTGCAGGATCTTTGTATCGATTGTGCAAGATTAATAGAACCACATACATGTGTACATTTCATTACAGCGCGTCCACCTCCATATCGATAGCCACCACCACAAGAAAATATCGTTTGCGGTGTTAAAACCCCAGCTTGTTGGGCAGTTAGTGCTGCAACAACTTTAAATACCGAACCTGGAGGGTATTGTGCTTGTATAGGTCTATTAAATAAAGGCTTATAGGGATCGTACAATAGTTTCATATAATTATTACCACGCTCTCTACCAGCCATCATATTGGGATTGTAACTTGGGCTACTAACGTATGTCAATATTTCTCCAGTGGAAGGTTCGATGGCTACAATGGATCCCAACTTGTTTTTCATCATACGTTCGGCAAGCAATTGTAAGTCTTTATCTAATGATGAAACAAGACCATCACCTGATACCGCTAGTGTATCATACTTGCCCTCCATAAATACCCCTTGTGGTCTATTTAATGCATCAACCATTTGGTTTTTCACGCCTCTATTTCCTCGAAGCAATTCTTCGTACGAGCGTTCAATGCCAGCTGCACCGATGTAGTCTCCAGATCTATAGAATCCGTTAGACTTTTCGATGTCTTTATCGTTTACTTCTTGGATATAACCCAACAATTGTGCGGCAGCACTATCAGGATAACTACGAATTGTTCTTAACTGCGTATAAAAACCCCTAAATTTATCTAGATGTTCGTGAAATACAGCATTAGTTTCCTTTGTGAGTAGTTTTTCAAAGACGGATGCTCGAAATGGAGAGTGATCTTTAGCTTTTTTCATACGCTTGTCAAATCCCTCTTTGTCGATATCTAAAAGTTGGCAAAGCAATAGAGTATCTAAGTCTTTAGCTTCCTTTGGAATGACCATTAAATCATAAACCGGTTCATTCTGAACGAATATTTCTCCATTACGATCCAAAATGACCCCACGAGCTGGGTATACGACTACCTTGCGTAACACATTATTGTTTGCCGAAAGCAAATATGAATCATCAATTATTTGGATATAAAATAATCGAACAATAATAATCAGAGCGATGGCAATGAATATTCCTTGGATAACATACTTTCTCTCAAAAAAGCTATTCATATTTTTAATTAACTAAGCGCGTCTTTTTCTTATACGTCAATAGACTTATAAGAAATATAATAAATACCGTGCAAATAGTGCTTAATAATGCACTTACTAGAGTATGGTGAAGATTACTAAAGCTAAAAACTTCAATTATGAAAAGTATAAAATGGTGTAATATCGTAGCAAATAGGATGTACGTAATGAACCATTTAAAACCTTGATTACCCCAGTTTGGGGTAAGAAATGAATTTTGGTCATCTGCCTCAAGCGTTATGTTTAAGAAAAATATTCTAAACCAAGCGATAACCACACATGCTGCAGCATGTATCCCAACGCTATCGTAGAATGCATCGATAGTCAGTCCCATTAAAAAAGCAGCAAGATAGACTGTAAAATTAGAAATACCAATAGGCAATAGTAAAATTGCTAGAATATATGGAAAAGCTACAGCAATATTGTAATAGCCAATATTCTTAAGGACGGCTACTTGCAAAACAAATAGTATGATGAACCGAATAATATTTATAAAGATAATTTTACCCATTGTCTTGATTTAATGCTTCGAGTTCTAATCTTTCTTTTGCTAAATTATCTTTTACGATATACACATGATTTAAATCTATAAAAGATGTAGTCAGTAATATACGAACATCCTTAAATGATCCTCCAGAAGTGATATCTGTTTCTAAAATATAGCCTACTTTTATTCCTTTTGGAAACTTAGTAGAAAATCCTGACGTATAAACAGGTTGACCTACATGCATCTTGATATGATTCGGAATATCTTTTACCATGGCATATCTTGAATCCGTGTTATTCCCCCAAACTAATGACCCGAAAGCTGTACCTGTACTATCTAAAGTAACCGATATTTTTGTATCAGGGTGCAATAATGATTTTATGGTACTATAGTTTTTGGAAACATTTAATACCGTGCCGACAACGCCGTTAGACGTAATGACACCCATATCTTTTTCTATACCATCATTTGTACCTTTATTTATAGTAATATAATTACTTTTCTGGTGTATGCTATTATTAATAACAGAAGCTACAATAAATTCATATTGAGGATTTTCGGATAGAGGTATGTCTAATTGAAGACTGTCTACAGATGAATCTTGACTGATGAAATGTTGTAATTTTCTTCTTAATAATGCATTTTCCTTCAATAAATCCTCATTGGTAACGGCTAAATGCAAATAATCTTGCCATGAATTTATATTTTGGTAGAAAGAGCCTATCAAAATATTTGAAGAATTTATAAAAGATGAACGCTGATGATTATTATTCCGTATAACTAGGAAAATGGATAACACGAAAAATAAAATAAACCAAAATACGGCATTATATCTGACTAAGAAGAGCCAAAGATTTTTCATGTCTACTCGTAATTATAATGATTATATCTAACAAATACGCGATATAGAATAAGCCTAACTTTTCTATATCGCGTATACATAACTTATTTAATAGCAACTATTGCATTAAGAATTTGAAACGACCAATATTCTTCAATGCAATACCTGTACCGCGAACAACAGCTCTAAGTGGATCTTCAGCCACGTGAACAGGTAATTTTGTTTTAGCTTGAATACGTTTATCTAAACCTCTTAATAGAGCACCACCACCAGTAAGATAAATACCTGTTTGATAAATATCTGCTGACAATTCAGGAGGTGTAATCTCCAATGCTTTTAAAATAGCCTCTTCGATTTTTGATATCGATTTATCTAAGCAATGTGCGATCTCTGTATATGATACCGTAATCTGTTTAGGTATACCCGTCATCAGGTCACGACCTTGTACAGCAAAATCTGCAGGTGGTTCTGAAAGTTCAGGAAGCGCAGCGCCAACTTCAATTTTAATTTTCTCGGCAGTACGATCCCCAATCATGATGTTGTGTTGACGTCTGATGTATTGTACGATATCCGAATCGAAATTATCACCAGCAACGCGAATTGATTGATCACATACAATTCCTGATAATGCGATTACTGCAATTTCAGTAGTACCACCACCAATATCGATAATCATATTACCAACAGGCTCTTCTACATCGATACCGATACCAACAGCCGCCGCCATGGGCTCGTGGATTAAATATACTTCCTTAGCACCAGCAATTTCTGCAGAGTCACGTACAGCACGTTTCTCTACTTCTGTGATACCACTAGGTATACATACAACCATTCTCAATGAAGGGAAAAACCAAGACTTGCCATTGTTGACTAGCTTAACCATACCACGAATTAAATGTTCTGCAGCTGTAAAGTCCGCAATAACACCGTCACGTAGAGGTCTTACTGTTCTTATATTATCATGTGTCTTACCTTCCATTTGCATTGCTTGGCGACCAATAGCAATCACTTTATTAGTCGTTCTGTCAAATGCAACGATTGAAGGTTCGTCCACTACTACTTTATCATTGTGTATTATTAAGGTATTTGCTGTACCCAAGTCAATCGCAACTTCTTGCGTGAACCAATTGAATAACCCCATTTAGTTAAGTCCTAATTCTATGTGAAAATTTAATGCAAAATTAGTGAAAAAATTGTTATAAAATAACTTATACCAGATAAAAAATCATCTATAAAGTGATAATACTCTTATAATGCATAATGTCTATTATAACGTATTTTTTAGATCATTTATTGTATAGACAGACCTATATAATAATTATAAGTATCCACATCAAGGTTATTCATATTTATGCCTGGAATATTTACCCTTCTAAATTGCTTGGTAAAGGTTTGCTTCGTCTTTTTCTCGCCTTTTAAACCAAGATGTATAGGCATTTCGAATTGTGGAACAGGACTAATCCATCGTGCCATAAGATGACCATCACGTCCAGTTCTGAATTCTAGTGTGGGAATGCTAGTGTATTTGACATATTGTTCGAATATAGGAGCTAGATTTATTTGGGTTTTCTTAGACATATAGTTGACTACATCATTATAAGCGACTTGCTTATGAAAAAACGTATCGTTCAAACCACGTAATGTCTCGCGCCAAAGTTCATCATTATCAATTATTGTACGTATCATATTATGCAAGACACCGCCTTTGACGTACATATCACCCGAACCTTCTTTATTGACATGATATGGACCTTGCAAAGGTCTATCATTCATGATGCTTATTCTATTTCCATTCACATATGCCTGACTCGCTTCTTTGCCGTAGAAATAATCTATAAATAATGCTTCCGAATAGTTAGTGAAACTTTCATGAATCCACATATCGGCCAAGTCAGCAGCAGTGATGTTGTTGCCGAACCACTCATGACCAGTCTCGTGAATTACAATAAAATCCCATTTTTGTCCCCATCCGGTATTAGAGCCATCTCTACCTAGATACCCATATTGAAATTTGTTACCATAGGCAATCGCGGATTGGTGTTCCATGCCTAAATGTGCCGTCTCTACGATTTTGTAGCCATCTTCATAAAAAGGATAGGGGCCAAACCAATGTTCTAGCGCTTTTAAACAATCGTTGACATTTTTCTGAAGATGTAATCTATTCTTTTGATTGTTATTTTCTTTTAAGATGAAATAATCTAAGGTTAAAATTCCTTTTTCTCCAGTATAGTTTTCTTGAAAGTGAGCGTAATCGCCAATATTCAAAGCGATATTATAGTTGTTTATTGGGTTTACGACTTTCCAATGAAATTTGCGGTAATTATCCTTTAAGTCTTCCGTTTTAATAAGTCGCCCATTCGAAACATTAATCAAATCTTTGGGAACAGCTACGGAAATTAGCATACTATCAACTTCATCGGATTGATGGTCTTTATTCGGCCACCATACCGAAGCACCTAACCCTTGACAGGCGGTAGCGACAAATGGTTTGCCATTGCTGTCTTTTTTCCAATCAAATCCTCCATCCCAAGGCGCTCTGGTTGCTTGAATAGGATTTCCTGAATAATGGACTTTGAAGGAGTCTACTTTGTTTTTTTCTATTACGCTTGGGAAATCCACAAATACAGCATTGTGCAATCGTGTAAATGGAAGATCTTTTCCTTTGTATTCAACACGATCCACGGAAAGATTGTCAAATAAGTCGAATTGCAATTTTTTGAAATCTTCAGTCGCTGTGAACCTAAATAAATTTGAACCAGAAATATATTTATTATCTATATCAACTTTCACGTCTAAATGGTAGTAGTTAATATCGTAGCATGTACGTAGTGGAGTCAATTCGCCACGAAGTGAATCTGCTTTTGAAAATAGTTCTCTAGCTTTCATTAATTGTGCATCAGCTTGGTGAATGCATAGACTAGTAAGTAATGCTGACGTTAAGATATATTTCAAATTTTTAATCATTGGCTTTCTATTAATTCAGATAATATTGTGATTTAATATGGCTGCTGCATTTGAATTTTTCAGTGAATACTATATTGGCGAAACCAATTGCATCAGCAATGCAGTTATATAGCCAGCATAGGTACCTATTGCATATGAAAATACCGATAAGATCACTGCTACAGATATAAGGGCTGGATGGAATGATGCAGCTACGACCGATGCAGAAGCAACACCTCCAACATTGGACATACTGCCTACCGCTACATAGAAAAATGGTATTTTAAATAATTTTGCCACGATCAGTAATAACAAGGCATGAAAAGATATCCAAATAATCCCTACAACGAATAAACCAGGATTATCTAATATTGCGGCTATATCCATTTGCATACCTATAGTTACTATAAGCATATATAATAAAACAGTTCCCATTTTTGAAGCTCCAGCATTTTCTAATTGGCGCATCGGAGTGAAGGATAAAATCACGCCGATTACAGTTGCAAATAGAATTATCCAAAAGAATGTATTCGTCAGTGAGATTTTCTCTAATGACGGGTAGTGTTCTTGTATGAATGTAGCAACTGGTTCCGCACCAAAGGTAGCGAGTCCAGTACCTCCAAAAGCAATTGCTAGCATAAGAATGAAGTCTTTGGTCTCAGGCATACGTGCATTGGCTTTAGCTTTGACTTCCATTCGAGTCATTAACTCATCTACATCGCTTGAATCTGCTTTCAAAAATTTATCAACTTTCTTGACATTAGCTGCTCCGTATAGTAATATGGCCATAAAGATGTATGCAACGAATACATCTACAGCAATGATTGAAGAGAATAGGCGAGGAGAGGGTTGAAGGATTTCACGTAGTGCTACTTGATTCGCACTTCCTCCGATCCAAGAACCAGCTAAACTGCCAAGACCACGCCAAACTTCATCGGGTCCTGCGCCGCCAACTACATCGGGTGCAACTATCGAAGTCAAGTAAACTGCCAATGGACCACCTAGCATAATACCAATTGTACCTGTGAAAAACATAAGGCCCGCTCTCTTGCGAAGTGCCCACATTTCTTTAAGATCTAAATTCAGAATAAATAGAATCAAACAAGCTGGTAAAAAGTATCTACTGCCAATACTGGTTAAAGGTGAATTGGCCCCATCGAATAAACCGATAGAATTAAGAATTCCAGGTATAAAGTAACATATAAGAAGTGGTGGAAATATATTGTAAAAGCCCTGAACGTATTTATTCTGAAGAGAAGATGTATAAAACACGGCGCCCAGTATGGACATTAGGATACCTACTATTACAGCTGTGTTAGTGATTAATGGTTCAGTAATAAGATCTGTTTGCATGGTTGTAATTGAAATTTTGGTTAAATTATGTAATAATCTTGATTTAATTGTAGAAAATTATGGGAAAGTGTGTCTAATATTTAGTTATTAAATAGATATAATTGCATTTTTATAATATGAATATGAATAGAAGAGATTTTATAAGATCAAGTGGGCTGATGTTAGGATCGGTACATTTGAGTGATATGTTAGATTTTGGTTCATCTCAGTCGGTACTACGTGTTGGATTGGTTGGATGTGGAGGTAGGGGAGTAGGAGCGGCAGCTCAGGCACTAGCTGCAGATCCACACGTTCATATTGTTGCATTAGGAGATCTGTTTGAGGATCAAATTGAAAATGCATTACATTCATTGAGTAAAAAAGATCGTAGTCGCGTACTAGTTCCTGCTGAGCGTAAATTCGTAGGGTTTGATTCTTATAAAAAAGTAATTGATCAAGATATCGATGTAGTGCTACTATGTAGTCCACCTAATTTCAGACCAGATCATTTAGCCTATGCAGTACAGAAAGGTATACATGTCTTTTGTGAAAAACCTATGGCTGTAGATATCCCAGGGTTGAAACAGGTGATGGATAGTGTGAGGCTTTCGAAAATAAAAAATCTAAGTATAGTTTCTGGATTTTGCTTTCGTTATTTGCAGCCAAATAGAGAAATAATAAGTAGAGTTGAATCAGGTCAAATTGGTGATATAAAGTCTGTTAATACTTTTCGATTTGGTGGTGATCTTTCGATTCGAAAGCGAACTGCCAACATGACAGATTTGGAGTATCAACTTAGAAACTGGTATTATTATCAACGCTATGCTGGGGATTTAATTATTGAGCAGTCTATTCATAGTGTGGATTATATGAATTGGGTGATGCAAAATAAATTACCAAAATCAGTACATGCTACAGGGGGTAGACAGAGTCGCGATTGGGATGGAATTGGTAATACCTACGATCATTTTGCTGTAGAATATGACTATGGTAATGGTGTCAAAGGTACGCACTTCGCACGTCAGCAGAACGGTACAGAATCTCGAAATTCAGTAGATATCTTAGGGTCAAAGGGCTATGTGGAAATTAATATGATGAGCAATTATGCTTTGAGTGGCGAGTCTGCGTATGAGTGGAAAGGTCAGCAGAATAATATGTATCAAACGCAACATGATGAGTTATTTGCAGCAATTCGATCTAATAGAGTGATCAATGATGGAGATTTTATGGTGAATTCTACATTGTTAGCTATATGGGGTAAAGTGTCAGCGTATACTGGAAGAAGGCTGACATTAGAACAGATCATGAATTCACAAGAAAAACTAGGTCCTACTGCAGTTGAGTACAGTTGGGATATGAAACCAGATGATTTACCAATTGTAAAAACAGGTTTAAAACCATTTATATAACGATAATTTATGAAACCAATTAAAATTTTAGTGGTAGGATGCGGTAATATGGGTGCATCGCATGCGCAAGCCTATCACGACTTTGAAGAATTTGAGATAGTAGGATTAGTAGCTAGAGGAGCAAGTAAAGAGCGATTAAACGAGCGTTTGTCTGCAACATACCCTCTTTTTGATGACTATGTTGAAGCTTTAGTTCAGTCTAAGCCAGATGCGGTGTGTATATCAACATATCCCGATACACATGAGGATTATGCCATAAAAGCATTTGAGGTTGGGGCTCACGTCTTTATTGAGAAGCCTTTGGCAGACACAGTAATTGGTGCTAAGCGTGTAGTAGATGCTGCTAACAAAGCAAATAAAAAATTAGTAGTAGGTTACATATTACGTCATCATCCGTCATGGATAAGGTTTATTGAAGAAGGTCGTAAGTTAGGGGTTCCACTTGTTTTTCGTATGAATTTAAATCAACAAAGTCATGGTTATATGTGGGATGTGCACCGTAACTTAATGAATACTTTAAGTCCAATTGTCGATTGCGGAGTACATTATATAGATGTGATGTGTCAAATGACCGATGCAAAACCTGTTACGGTATCTGCTATTGGAGCACGATTGACAAATGATATTCCTGAAGATAACTACAACTATGGTCAATTGCAGATTAGGTTTGATGATGGCTCGGTGGGTTGGTATGAAGCTGGATGGGGACCAATGATATCACAGACAGCATTCTTTGTAAAAGACGTAATCGGTCCTAACGGATCAGTTTCAATCGTAGCAAATGAGGCTTCTAAAGACGGTAATTCGGATTCGGTAGAGTCACATACCAAGACAGAGGCTATACGCATTCATAGAGCTGCTATTGATTCCAAAAATGAATTTATACACCCAGACGAATGGGTGAATTTGGCTGATGAACCAGATCATCAAGAATTATGTAATCGTGAACAACGTTTTTTCTTAGAAGCTATTCAAAAGAACATAGACTTATCTAAGTCAATGACAGATGCTGTTAATAGTTTACAAATAGCTATAGCATGCGATGAATCTGTAAAGACAGGTAAAATTGTAGAATTATAGAAATTCAATATAATAGCTGAGGCGGCATTCTATTCTAGAGAATGCCGTTTTTTTTTACATATGATTTTAATACTTGTCCAAATACATTTTATTAAAGTTTTTTTATGGCATTAAGCAATTTAATGGAAATGTTGAGTTGTGAATATTATATGTTATTTTTTAAAACGGATTCAAATAACTTGCTATATAATATTTATAGTTATCTAATTTATAATGTAATAAATCATATTATATAAATATTTTATTTATCTATTTTTTATCTGTATAAATATAATTGGCACATCACTGCTTTTTAAAGTAGTGTAATTTTGTACCACTTTATATTAATGTATGGTTAGGTGTTTTGGTTAATCTGTAGAATAGAATCCACTTCATTATTGACCTTAATTCGGTTTTGTTTTAACAAGTATTATGTAACGATTGGTAGAATATTAGAAAACTTATTGATGAAATTAGGATTTTAGGAATTTACCGTTTGTTGATACTAGTTATAATGTGTTATATATCCACATAGTTAGTTGTATTGATCCCAATTCCAACCTTTCTATAGAATATCAAAGACATTTTTATAGCATA
>JAZQRD010000204.1:0-2735 GCA_045629405.1 Sphingobacterium sp.
ACGTTTCTCAACAGGTACAGTATTTCCTCTTTTAAAATACAATGTATCATAAAATCCTGTCTCTTTCAATGCTTGGGTGAAGATGGAATAACGCGTATCATTCTCAATCATCTCCGCTAAACTTAGATCCGGCGGTGTCAATACTTTATCAATAATATGCACAAGTCCATTACCTGTCTGGATATTACTTTTGGTAACAAAAGCATGTTTATTGATACGGAACGTTTGATTCGCTACATCTGTAAATAAATATTCGCCAAATAATGTAGGTGATTTTATTTTACCATCGGTAAATCTAGTGGTACCTACTGTATCTCGTACAACATGGTATTTGACAAAATCAACCAATTCTGCTTCCGTAAAATCCGAAACATTAGATTTTCCTTTGCTTTTCATCCATTCGGTCACCCCATCATTTGTAGGAGCAAACATGGTGTATGTACCATACGCACCTAAAAATCCAGCAGTCTTTGATTTATAGAGAATGTCAATTAATAAAGAAAAGTTTTCCTTATTATTCTCCAAATAGCCCGTGATATTTACCTCTTCGGAAGTACTCTGTTTGTATTCCTCTTTCATACAAGCCTGAAGAAAAAATACTGCTAATATTGTCAATACACCGTACATCCAATATTGATTTAAAACTCTTTTCATATCAATTTATTTTAGATAAAATGGATTCTGAACCAACTTACTATCTTTGAACAATTCATCTTCTAGAATTGGCAAATAGTGACTGTCTGTATCTCTCACTTTGTTTAATGCAGATTGTTGTACAGAAGAATCTACAACTTTGGTGACTACATCAATCAGTACACCTATATTACCATAATTCTCCTTTTTGGCTAATCTCAAAACATCAAACCATCGCTTTCCTTCAAAGCAAAACTCACGTGCTCGCTCTTCAAAAATGAAAAGTACAATATCATCCAAGTCGTTTTCGTTGACCTCTCTATTACTCGCTGCTAATGCTCCTCTACTTTCTCTCAATTGGTTCAGCAGCTGTATCGCTTCTGTTCCTCTTCCCTGCTCAGCGGCAGCCTCAGCTTTGAGTAGTATTGCATCAGATATTCTAAATATTGGGAAATTAAAATAGCTCGGATTCTCAGTGCCATACTTACTAATCATCCCATTACTTCTGTATAACACACCTTCACCACGACTATCTGACTGATCGGTATCAACTTCTGTATTAGGTGGAAAGAAATCAACATCAATGACTTCAGCCAAAGCGATGTAAGGAATTCTACCTACATATACAAGAGGTGTAAGCGGATTAGGACGTGAATCTGTATGGCTGATTTCGAAGATTGTCTCTGAAGTCGGATTATCAAAAGAGTTAGCTGTAATACGTCCCATTAACTGATATCGATTAGAGCTCAACACTTTGTCTAATTCGGCTTCAGCAGCAGCATACTGCTCTTTCCACATATATAATTCCGCCAACATCATGTGTACAGCAGGTTTTGTAACTCTGCCTGTATTAGAAGGATTAACAGAAAAATTATTGGCTGGAGAAATATGATAATCTGGTACTAATCCTTGAGCTTTTTTTAGATCTTCTTCCAATTGCTGCAAAACACGATTAGAATTTACTTGACCTATATTCTGTACATCTGTATCTCTGTATGAACCATTTAATTTGAGAGGGATTTCCTGAAATGTACGAATCAAATAGAAATACAATAAACTTCGAATGGTCAATGCTTCACCCACATAACTATTATATTCATTATCTGTGAAAGTGGGATCACTAGTTTTGGCGTCTGGTGCAAAATCTATTAACAAATTACAACTGTTTATCACACTGTACATAGCAGCCCAATTCGAGATATCATTTGTACTTAGAATATTATAATTCTTGACTAATCGATAATCGTCCAATGCATAACTAGATACATCTACCATATCGGCTCGTAACTCACCCCAAATAAATATTTTGGTCTCGACAGGACCAGCATTCAACGCTGAATATATTCCCATCAAAGCTGCACGCACATCTTCTTTGGTTTTCCAAAATTCTGCTTTTGTAATACCATCTTGTGGCTGTAGGTCTAACCATTTATTGCAAGATGTCATTACAACTCCAAAAAGGGTTAGCAGGCTAACAATATATATTTTTCTCATTGTCTCTTAATTAAAATCTTGCAGTAATACCAAATGTTAAAGTTTTCAGCGGAGGTGTCATTGAATTATCCATTAACACGGCGAATGCATCTTTATACTTCACGGCTACATCCGGATCTTGACCTGTATATTTTGTGAAAGTAAGCAAATTCTCTACTGTCAAATATGTGCTTAGCTGACCCATCTTTATGCGCTCTAAGAACCTTTTGTCAAAATCATATTTAAGGGTAACGGTACGCAGACGAAGAAAACTCGCATCTTCCACATATCTACTAGACCCAAGTGAATTGTATCCTGAACCAAACAAAGCTCTTGGTACATCTGTCACGTCCCCTTCTTGTCTCCAACGACGCAGTACAGCCGTGCTTTGATTATTATAACCTAGCATATCAGTAGTATTCATTTTAGTGCCGTTAATAATATCTGATCCCTGTCTGTAATTAAAGAATGTAAGCAAAGACCACTTCTTATCGTAAACGATATTTACTCCAAATCCTCCGGTTAATTTTGGATTACTATTGCCTAGATAAACAATATCTTTATGATCTATGACTCCATCGAAATTAATATCTTCGTACTTAGCATCGCCTGGTTGGAACACATAATCA
>JAZQRD010000205.1:0-15597 GCA_045629405.1 Sphingobacterium sp.
GAGGGTATTTGGCTACTTTTCATGCTAATTATTGGTTTTTTCGCATACCTCTGGATTTATTATATCACAGTCCTGAAGTTTTTATTAATGACTTAAAGATTCTACCTTCAATAGGTTCCGATCATTTTCCGATGTGTTGTAGTTTTTATATTGACAACTTCAATGAGGAACAAGAGAGTGATGTGAAAACATTGGATGCTGAAGAGAAAGAAGAAGTTGAGGAATTAATAGAAGAAGGGAAAGAGGAGGAAAGCGAAAATAGATAAACGAAAAAATAAAATTATAGGCCGAGAGATATCCCGGCCTATAATGTATTTTACCCTTTAATACTCTTAATAAACTCTGGAATTTTTTCGAAGTAATTTTCTTCGGCTAGAAGCTTAACAAAAGCAGTTCCTACGATAGCACCATTAGCATATGTAGTTGCTTTTTGGAAAGTTTCTTTATTAGAGATACCAAATCCAATGATAAATGGATTGTTCAAATCCATGTCTTTTATACGTTTGAAGTACGCCTCAGCTTGATCTTTTACTTCTAGCTGATTGCCTGTGATAGCATTTGATGATAATAGATATATAAAATTGGTCGTAAGATCATCAATCTTGTGTATACGCTCTATAGATGTTTGAGGGGTAACTAAGAAAATATTGCTAATGCCATTTTCCTCGAATACTGTTTTGTACAGTTCTTCATACTCGTATATAGGTAAATCAGGAATAATCGTTCCATTGACACCTACCTCTTTACAAGATTTACAAAAATTCTCGACACCATATTGCAAAACAGGATTGAAATAGCCCATTAAGTAAACTGGAATGGACACATGTTTGCGTAAGTCCTTCAATTGTTCAAATAGCAATTTTACTGTCATACCATTTTTCAATGCTTCCTCTGAAGCATGTTGAATAGTTGGACCATCCGCTACTGGATCTGAGTAAGGGAAGCCAATCTCTAAGAAATCTGCTCCCGCTTCTTCTAAAGCTTTTGCAATAGTTAAGGTACTGTCTAAAGTTGGGTAGCCTGCCGTAAAATATATGGATAATAATCCGTTGGAATGTTTTGTGATTTGCATAGCTTTACTATTACAGATTAAAATACTTCATATAGTTATCTAGATCTTTGTCGCCACGACCTGAAAGACATACGACAACTGTTTCGCCACCTTTAAAATTCATCTTCTCCAAATGAGCTAAAGCATGTGAACTTTCAATTGCAGGGATTATACCTTCTAATTGTGTCAAACGAAGTCCAGCTTGCATCGCCTCATCGTCTGTAGCTGAAACGTATTCTCCTCTTCCTGATTTGAACAACCAAGCGTGTTGTGGTCCGATACCAGGATAATCTAATCCAGCCGAAATTGAATACGGCTCTATGACCTGACCATCTTCTGTCTGCATCAAAATTTGACGTGATCCATGTAGAACACCTTCTTTACCCAATGCTGTTGTAGCTGCCGTCTCACCGGAATGTACTCCATGACCAGCTGCTTCTACGGCAACAATTTTTACATTCTCATTATCTAAGAAATGGTAAAACATACCTGCAGCGTTCGAACCACCACCTACACAAGCCATTACGATATCTGGATATTCTTTTCCCGTTTTTTCTAATAATTGCTTCTTTGTTTCTTCAGATATGATAGATTGAAAACGAGCAACCATGTCAGGATAAGGGTGAGGTCCTACTACAGAGCCAATGATATAATGTGTATCGACAGGGTTATTTATCCAATCCCGTAGGGCTTCATTAGTAGCGTCTTTCAGTGTTTTACTACCTGAGGTAGCAGGGACAACGGTAGCGCCCATCATCTTCATACGTGCTACATTGGGAGCTTGACGTTGAATATCGATTTCGCCCATATATACCACACATTCTAAGCCCATCAAAGCACATACGGTAGCCGTAGCGACACCATGTTGGCCAGCACCAGTCTCCGCTATTATACGTTTTTTACCTAAACGTTGTGCTAATAGAATTTGCCCGATTGTATTATTAATCTTATGAGCACCAGTATGATTCAGATCTTCACGTTTTAAATAGATGTTCGCTCCATATTTTGTTGATAAGCGTTTAGCTAGATACAAAGGAGAGGGACGTCCCACGTAATCCTTCAATAACTGCTCATATTCTTCTTTGAATGAAGGTTCTTGAATGATCTGTAAATATTGTTGTTGTAATTCCTCTACATTAGGATACAACATCTCCGGAATATAGGCTCCACCAAATGGGCCGTAATATCCTTTGTCATTTACTTGGTATTTACTCATATCGTTAATAGGCTAATGCCTTTTTTAATTTTTGTATATTTTTTAGTCCGGGTTCGATTTCAAATTTAGAATTTAAATCCAAACCATAAAGTCGTTCATCGTCAAATGTAAGGGCTTCCTGGATATTTTCTAGAGATAGTCCACCACTTAATATATAAGGTTTTTTGTAAGGATATTTTTTTATAATATCCCAATTGAAAGTTTGGCCTGTTCCTCCATATTGAGAGCTTTTTGTATCAAATAAAAAGTAGTCTATTACATTTTCGTAATCAGCTAATGATGTCCAATCGAAGTTATCGTCAATGCCAAAAGCTTTGAAAATTGTAAAGCCTAAGTTTTTTATTTCTTTACAAAATTCGGCTGATTCATCTCCATGTAATTGAATAATATCTAAATTAAATAAATCAGCTTTTTCTTTGATGAATGTGGCACTCGAATTAACGAATACTCCTACACGTTGGATAGATGGTGGAATACTGACTTGCGGAGGTTCTGACACATATCGGCTGGATTTATCAAAGAAAATAAAGCCGATATAATTAATTGGTAATGAACAAAGCTCTTGAATATTATTTGCCTCGCGCATACCGCATACTTTGATTGTCAATTTACGACTAAGCATTGGTAATAATTTTTAAGCTGTTCAATGCTTTTAATCCTAATAGTGACTCTTCAGCCTCATAGTAACAATCTCCAAATGTTTTTTCAGGGTGGAAAGTTTTAATAGCAAATGCGGCATTCGTTAATACGACATTATTTTGAGCTGTACTTCCTTCACCTTTCAATATTTGTTGGAATATCTTAGCTGCTTCTTCAACAGTTTCTCCACCTTCAATGTCGCTCGCATTTACTTTCTCGAACCCCAATTCATCGACACTGAAATAATGCTCACCTGCATTGTTGATACATTTGAAATCGCCTGTTAGTGAAATCTCATCATATCCGTCTAATGCATGAATAATACTATATTGTTTGTCTGTATTTTGGTATAAGTACGTATACAATCTCGCGAGTTCAAGATTAAATACACCTACAGATTGAAATTTAGGATTGGCTGGGTTTGTTAATGGTCCTAACATGTTAAAGAAAGTCTTAACACCAAGAGCGCGACGTATCGGGGCTACAGTTTTCATAGCTGGGTGAAAGAGTGGAGCATGTAGAAAGCATATATTGGCTTTATCCAGTTGACTTTGCAATGCAGCTTTGTCATTTGTGAATTTGTAGCCCATATATTCCATTATATTAGAGGAACCACAACCTGAGGATACTCCCACGTTTCCGTGTTTTGCGACATGATAGCCAGCTCCTGCTACGACAAGTGAAGCTAGCGTCGATATATTAAAAGTGTTTTTTCCATCGCCTCCAGTACCACACATATCGATTAAATCATAACCGTCAAAATCCATCTTAAGGCACAGATCATACATAGCATCTCGAAATCCACCTAACTCCTCTACACGGATACTTCGCATGCCAAACGTAGTCATAAAAGCTGCTATTTGGTGCGTATCATATTTACCTGTAGTTATATTGGTCAATATTTCATATGCTTCCTGACGTGAGAAAGTTTTGTATTCGAATAGATGTCTTAAAATTTCTTTCATAATGTTTAATATTTCAATATGTTGGCTTCGAAATAAAACTGGTTTACCATTTTACATCAAAAGAAATAAAAAAAGGCTTACCAGAATATGGCAAGCCTACTATTATTTTGAGTTTTTTATCGGATTCAAGCAATAGGTGTCTGCCACAACATTAATTGTTGTGCCACCACCATGCATTGATTGATAAAAATTGATTCATTTCTTAAATGTTATATAGCAAATATCATAAATGAAATACTAAACTCAAAATATTATCTCATTTTTTTATAAGATATTTTTCAACGTTTTTAAATAGCTTAATCTGTCAATAGATATTTTGTTGTAAATCGAAGTAAATGTATAAAACTGTCTGATCTATAGTGCTTAATCACTAAAAATCTCGTTGGCTATCATATGGAGAGTAAACATACGGATCTCTAATAATGCGAACATCTTCCCAATCTTTATAGTCAAATGATAAACTATAATTTAGGTAATAGCCCCATCTCCAAAAGCAAAATGGATTGATGGGGTATAATCTATAGACTTGCTTATTTTGTTTATCCTTATTCATCCATTCCATAGATTCACGGTCATATATGCCGCTTTTTAGTGAAAATGTCTCTCTCATAGTAAATGATCCATTAGCATTTGAATAGCGAAAATGATTAATATCGATCGTATTTAGTATAAAATCGCTGATATACGGTAAATTGACAAAAACAATAATTAGTAGTACGACTATTATTTTCTTAAACTTATGTACAGAGAGTTTCATTTTCAATTTGTTTATGATTTAGAAATATATTAACTACACTTCGTACTTCTTGCCATTTTGTCTCTATAAATAGGTATGTCTATTATATTTGAATTACCTTTCTTTTTCATTTCTTTTAGTAAAGTGTATAAATCAGAAGGAAGATATAGATTTGTATTGTTTATTTTATTTGTTAATGCTTCATTAAATATTGTAACTGCATAATTTGTACAATTATATTCCGTAAGAATATATGGATTATTTACATCTTTCAAGGATTTATCAATAATCCTATTAAAAACATATTTGCCATATGCACCTGTCATATGTATTATATATCGAATATCACTAACTCTTTGACCGTCTTCTGTTTCTTCACCAATAGCACTATTTGTCGGGAATATTGTAGATGTCAATGTTAAAAATGTACTAGTTGTCTTTGGATAGAAACCATAACTTAATCGTTGGATTTTATTACCATTCGATTTTTCAATAGTTAAAAAAGCATGCCCAAAATTGTTTGTATTATCTACATGCAATGTCACATTATATACAGTGTTTATATTATCGATAATTTCATGAAAACATTTCATTCTATCATCCAGTAGAATCTCTTTTACTGGAGCTAATATTAACATTGATAATTTTGAATGATGGTCGTTGCTCTTGTATCCAACATTATTTGCACCACTATTTTCATAGGAATAATCATAATCGTCGATAATGCCATCTTCCGACTCATAAGTACGATTTATGAAACTGTAGGGGGAGAGTTGTTCACAAGAAACTTCAGGACTATCATCATACGTAAAAAAATGTACGTAATTAAAAAATTTGTCATTAAAGCTTCCCTGTTCTTTGAGTGGTGCTTGATAATAATGTGGCTCATTTAAATTCACAAAATCTATAATCCAATGAAGAATGAATTCTTCATCAGGTATAGTATAATGATCATCAGATAAAACGGATGATACATTAGCTGTCATGTATTGTGAAAATATTTGTTTATATATGTTATTGGTTAAAGATCGAGCAGTATTGTCATTTTCTTGATAGGTTACATCTTCATTATTATGGCTTTTAGTAATGACCTCATTATTTATTGATATATAAGTGTAAATAATGCAATTACCAAGATTTAGTTTGAAATATATATCCTTTATTAGTGATGTATTAGTAATGAGGGAACTAGCATCATTTATAAGTGGAGTCTTTTTAGAAGATATTGAATGCCAATTATTCAAAAAGTATGTAAGGTCCAACTCTTTAAATATTCCTAAATAGGTATTTGTAGTTGAATAATAATGGCTTAAAAAATCATTCTTTATTATAGATGATAAAGGTATTTGTTTTTTTGTACAGCTTACACATGCAATCAATATATAGAGAATACATCTTAGTAAGATTGTCAACATCTTTTGGTTCTCGGTTAGTGATCGAAAACAAATGTAATAGACGTTTACTTAAGATGTGTTGCCTTTTATCAAAAAATCATTTTTGTGAACGAATTCTACTTAATGTATGCTGTGTAATGCCTAGGTAAGAAGCTATATGCCCAAGGGAGACTCTTTGTATAACTTGTGGATATTGTTCTAGAAGATTATTATATCTTTCTTTGGCTGTCATCATACGCAATGCATTAGCCTTTTCTTCACTACGAATATAATACAACTCAGTAAGTAGTCTTCCAATATAATTAAACCTAGGATATGTCATATAGAGTTGATTAAGCCTTTCGAAACTTAATCTCAAAAGTATTGAATCTTCTAAAGTTTCAAGAGTTTCAAAAGAAGGCTTTTGACTAAAGAAGCTGTATACTGCTATAGCTAACTCATTTTCAAAAAGTAGCCAAGATACATTCTCATGCCCTTCGTTATTGATGTAGTAGGAACGAATAGAACCTTTATAGATAAAGTAAATATATTTACTCGTCTCACCTTGCTGGATAAGCTTTTCTTTCTTTCTGACGTGAATTACCTCACTCCAATTTCTAATGTCATTCTTTAGTGATTCATCCAATGGTTGAACACTTTCAAATAAATTGATTACCCTTTGGTAAACTTCTAAATTTAAATCCGTTTCCATACGCTAAATGTATGGAAATTATCTTTTTTAGCGAAGAAAAATTAATTAATAAAAAACAAAATGAGCTTGTTTCTGGCCCTTCGATACGAGTGTGAATGACGCTATCTTATTATTTTCTATATACACAGCAAAAATGTGCTTTCCTTTGTGCTGTATAAAAAAAATATTATTCGTATTCAACTCTTCTGTATCAATATCGCGAAGTCGTTTTGCAGGCATTTTATGGAATGGCACAAATTCTAGCTCACCTATGTTTTTATATTGTACATTGAGTCGAATCTCTTCCAGACTTACCTCTAAATAGTCATATAATTCTGCAGAAGGATTATTTACAATAATATGCTGACTTAGAATAATGTCTGTGGCACGATTCACATCAGCTAACTCATGAACGAATTTATATAATAAACTATCAGGTCTTGAAGTAGTATTTTCTATATTATTTTGCGCTAAAGTAGATGCACTAGTAAAGATTGTAAATAGAATAATTAAATAAGTTTTCATCATGTATTGCTTTCAGGTTGGACTTGTATAGTTGCTAAAAGATTAACTTCAGATGGTAATAAAATAAAAAATCGCACTTTCTGCAAAGTGCGATTTTTATGATGGATTAATACTCATCTTCATTGAAAAAGAAGTCATCCTTAGTAGGATAATCAGGCCAAATCTCCTCGATGTTTTCGTAAGGCTCGCCGTCATCTTCTAAAGCTTGAAGATTTTCGATTACTTCTACTGGAGCTCCAGAACGAATACCGTAATCGATTAATTCATCTTTAGTTGCAGGCCATGGTGCATCTTCTAGATGCGAAGCTAATTCTAGTGTCCAATACATAGTCTTACAATTTAAGTTTCACTTTTTCGCAAAAATAGCATTATTTCTAATATTCGCAAGTTAATTAATGGTAAGTTGTTGGTTTGTGTTTTAATTATCTGATTATTAGTCTATTAGTGTTAGCTGGATTAATTATAAATGACACTGTTGTGAGAATTGTATTCTAGCCAATAACTATTCATACGTTCAAAAACAAATTCTTGAAGATGCTGTTGTTCGTACTCACTAAGTAAATTTTGCTTGATTGGCTTTAGTACTTTAATATGAATGATACCAGGTTTGGAACCGAGCTTCTTACCATCATCCCAAAGAGTTTTCCAAGCATCTTGAATAATTACTGGAATAATATCAACTTGATTATCGATGGCTAACTTAAATGAACCAGCTTTGAATTCGTGCAAACGAGGAGGATATTCGTCATCAATTTTTCCTTCTGGAAAGATTACGACTGTTTTATTGTTTTTAACTAGTTCTTCAGCTTTCTTATAAGCTCTGAATGAAGCTATTTTACTCTTTCTATCTACAGCTATGTCGATAGTTTTAAAAAATATACGCGTAACGGGATTGTCCAATAACTCAATCTTACCCATAAAAGAAAAATTTGGTGGACATAGGTATATAATTGCTGTGATATCAAGTATGGATGTGTGGTTAGGACAGATTATATAATTTTTGCTCCAATCAATTTCTTCTTCGAAAGATACATTAAATCGTATACCTACTGTATAGCATGACAATACACAGATCCATTTTCTACAAACTGCGATCTGTTTATAATATCGAGTGGGATTTCTAGCGAATATAAATAAAGCAGGAAAGAAAATTATAAAATATAGGAGTACACTTCCTAAATAAAGATATGTATGCGCTTTTCGTAAAATTCTTTTCATACCTCAAATATACTTAGTATGAAAGATATACAATTAAAAATCTATTTATCGTATAAAAATAAAGGTCTGAACTATATTCAGACCTCTATGATATTTGTTTATTTGCTTAATTCCGCAAAATATTTGTGGAATAATGGAATAGTCTCAATACCTTTTAAGTAGTTTTCAATTCCGTATTTTTCATTTGGTGAGTGTAAGTTGTCTGAATCCAAACCAAAACCTAACAATACTGTTTTGATACCTAATTCTTTTTCGAATAAAGCTACAATAGGAATAGAACCACCACCACGAGTAGGGATAGGTTTTTTATTGAAAGTAACTTCTAAAGCTTTCTCAGCTGCTTTGTAAGCGATGCTATCAGTAGGTGTAACTACTGGCTCGCCACCATGATGCGGTTTCACTTCTACTTTTACAGACTTAGGTGCAATAGCTTCGAAATGATCTTTGAATAATTTTGTTATTCTGTGTGAGTCTTGATTAGGAACTAGACGCATAGAGATCTTAGCATATGCTTTTGATGGCAATACTGTTTTAGCACCTTCACCTATATAACCACCCCAGATACCGTTTACTTCTAAAGTAGGACGTATACCAGTGTGCTCGATAGCTGTAAAGCCTTTCTCTCCCCATAATTCTTGAACACCTAGATCTGATTTATATTCTTCAATATCAAAAGGAGCTTCATTTAATGCTTTTCTTTCTTCAGGAGTTAATTCAACTACATCATCGTAGAAACCCGGGATAGCGATATGATTATTCTCATCGTGTAATGAAGCGATTAATTGTGCTAAGATAGTAGCAGGATTAGCTACTGCACCACCATATACCCCCGAATGTAGATCACGATTAGGACCAGTAACTTCTACTTCTACATATGAAAGACCACGAAGACCTGTCTCAATAGATGGGTTTTCTAAGCTTATCATTGAAGTGTCCGAGATAACAATTACATCAGCTTTCAAACGCTCTTTGTTTGCAGCTACGAAAATACCTAAGTTCTCTGAACCTACTTCTTCTTCACCTTCAATCATGAATTTGACGTTACAAGCTAACTCATTCTCACGAACCATGTATTCGAATGCTTTAACATGCATGTAGAATTGACCTTTATCATCTGCAGCACCACGTGCATAGATTTTGCCATCACGTACAGTTGGCTCAAATGGAGGTGTATCCCACAACTCTAATGGATCTGCAGGTTGTACATCGTAGTGACCGTAAACTAATACCGTAGGTAAAGATGAATCAAATATTTTTTCACCGTATACAATAGGATAACCAGCCGTAGGGCAAATTTCTACATTGTCAGCTCCAGCATCTTTTAATTTTTGAGCAACAAATTCTGCTGTATTTAATACACCTTCTTTGTACTGAGGGTCAGCACTTACTGAAGGGAAACGTAATAATTCGAATAATTCTTCTAAGAAACGATCTTTGTTCGCTTCTACATAACCTTTGATGTTTTGCATTTCAAAATGATTTTATACAAAAATAAAGAATATAAATCGAATCTTGGTATCCAATTTATTTATGGAATAAGTTGTTCTTATTCATCTAATTATTATAAACTTTATAAATGATAATTGAAAATATTATCATTTATAAAAAAAATACTGTAACGTTTTGTTTGCTATCGATACTAACAGCCTAAATTATAGTAATGGTATAACATTTACAACCTAATCATTTTGGAAAACCAGCAGCAGTTTATACTTCTTATCCAACAACATGAAGGAATCTTATATAAGATTTCAAAGTTGTATATGGATAAAGATGAAGATAAGGAGGATTTATTACAAGAAATGATTCTCCAACTGTGGAGATCTTATCCCTGCTTTTCTGGAAAAAGTGAATTCTCTACATGGATGTATAGGGTTTGTCTAAATACTGCATTGACACACTATAAGCGCGAGAAAAGACAATCATCTACGCATGAATTTTTAAGAATCTCGTTTCATAATGAATCTATTCCGTGTGAGGAGGATGATGAACAAATTTCACTTTTTTATAAGGCGGTTAGGGAACTAAGTAAGGTAGAGAAAGCATTGATTTTTCTTTTTCTGGAGGGACAATCTCATAAGCAAATCGCACAAAATCTTGGAATTACAGAAGGTAACGCACGTGTTAAGTTAAACAGAACAAAAAATAAAATTCAGTCAATTATAAAAGGATACGGTTATGAATTTTGATGAAATAAAGAAAAAATGGGATCAGCAGTCCGTTGATAAAATCAATATTGATGTTGATTTTAATAAGTCTTCATCTATCAATCAACTTTTGGATGAAGTAAAAAGTGAACATAAGAAGGGATTGATCATGCGTTGTATAGCGTTGTTATGGTTGTTCATTTTTCCGTTGCTATTAAAAGAAGTACTTGCAGGGTCCATTTTATTGTTTTATTATTTTTTTCTTTCATACTTTATCATCAGTACTTTATATAATATCATAAGATATCTGCAATTTGTGAGGTCAATCGGTGAATTTGAAGATTTGTCTAGTTACAACTTTTTAACGAAAGTGTACTATAGCTATAAATACTATCGTGATACCAGTATATTGGCAGCAATAATTGACACACCAAGTGGTATAGGTTTATTGTTTATTATGTTAGCTAAAGAGGATACAGCTTTATATTTTAACAAACTATTGGGAGCGAATGATGACGAATCCTCGATACCTACTGCCATAATAATGACAATTATAGCTTCATTAATAATAGTCATTATTATGGTGTATTGGTTACATCAGAAATATGATGGCAAAAAATTGAAAGCTATTAAGGAAGTCTTAGATGAATTTGATAATTAATTGGCTACTAATTTTTTATTAGGTGTCTTGCTATTAGTGTATAAAAATGTATAGATAAGTATCTCACTAATTAATATTTTGACCAGTTTTAATAAAAAAGACAAATTATATGTAACGTTTTGTCCCTTATGTAGACAAATGAGTTAATAGCTTCCAATTATTACGTGGTAAGTTTATATATCAAACTTTGAAAACTAATTTGAATAATTTTAATATTAATCCATTTATGAAAGGTGTACTCCTCTTATTAGCGTCCATTATTGGCTTTCTACAGGTGAGCTTTGGACAAAGTACTATAACTGGCGCTGTCGTCGATGAAATTGATCAGTTTAGATTGAAAAATGCGGCTATTATGCTTTTGCAGGCTCAAGATTCAGTTTTAATTGATTATACGCGTACCGATATTAACGGTAAATTTTCTTTAAAAAGTCCTACTAATGGTGATTATTTAATGATCATTTCATATCCGAAGTATGCCGATTTTAGTAAAGCTATCACTATTAATCAACCACTTTCGGATGTTGGTCAGATTGGACTTACGAGTGTTGCTCATCTTATTGAAGAAGTAGTGGTTCGAGGCCGTGCAGCTATTACCATCAAGGGCGATACGACAGAGTATGATGCTTCACAGTTCAAAGTAGAGAAAAATGCGAAAGTCGAAGACTTACTAAAAGCATTTCCAGGTATTACTGTTGATGGATCAGGTAATATAACTGCCCAAGGTAAGTCTGTCAAGAAAGTATTGGTAGATGGGGAAGAGTTTTTTGGCGATGATCCAACATTAGTCACTCGAAACCTACGTGCTGATATGGTCGATAAAGTTCAGGTATATGAAAAGAAGTCTGATCAAGCCGAGCGCACTGGCGTAGATGATGGTGTTCGTGAGCAAACTATTAATGTACAGCTTAAAGATGATGCTAAAAACGGAATGTTTGGAAAGGCATTAGCTGGTGGAGGTACAGACGATTATTATATGGGACAACTGATGCTGAATAAGTTCAAGGGATCTCAAAAGATTTCACTATATGGATTATTTGGTAATAATGGTACGACTTCCATCAATTGGTCAGATGCTCAGAAATTCGGTATTGAGGTAGATGCCTCATACGATGGTGGTCAGATGGTCGTTAATGATCCTTTCTCTGGTCAAGGTGTCGTTGGTATACCGCGAGCAATAAACTCAGGGGTTAATTTTAATGATCGTTGGAAGAAAGATAAATATAATCTTAATCTAAGCTACAAATATGGTAAGATAGCGGCAGAAGGTGAAGATGAAACTATCATGTCGGGAGTTATCAACAGTATGACGAAGAAAAATGTCGATACGGATAATAATCAACACCGTATTAATTTGCGATTGAATGCAAAACTTGACTCACTTAACGAAATCTTATTCAAGGGTGCTGCTTCAAGAAAATCATTGTGGAGTAATAGTATCACAAATTCTGAAAACTATACTTCAGGGATGGATTTGCTTCTGAGCAATTCTAGTAATGAAGTTGTCGAAAATAAAGTCGATAATTATAATTTTGACGTATTGTATACAAAGAAGTTCTTAAAGAAGGGGAGATCATTAACGTTAAACGCTGTTGCAAATACAAGTGAAACTAATGGTAATGGCTCACTATTCGCAGTGCTTAATTCGGTAGCACAAGGGCTTAGAGACACTACAGATCAGATCAAAAACACAGATCAATCTATTAATAACATCCAAGGTGCTGTTAAATACACTGAACCTCTGTCTTCTAAAGTAAACTTATCTTTAGGATATAGAATCGTCAACATAGAGAATCAATCTATATTGGAGTCTTATAATAGAAATACTTCTACTGGTAGATATGAGCAATTAGATCAGCGATTCAGTAGTAATTATGATTTTAACCGTTTAAGCAATAATTATGATGTTACATTAGGTTATGTAACTGATAAATTATCTGTTAATCTAATGAATGTGTTCAATGATGATCGCTTAAAGCAAATAAATAATTATGATGGACGCAAAATCAATAGAGAATTCTTTACGTATAACCCAAGATTGACGACTTCAATTAACTTCTCTACAGCTAAGTCTTTAAGAATTAATTATGCAGGTAGAAATCAATTGCCTTCATTGAATCAGATCCAACCAATATTAAATAACTCTGATCCATTGAATATATACGAAGGTAATGAGACGCTTAATCCATCTTTTACCAATTCAGTAGACGCATTTTACCATAGCTTTAATTTGCTAGCTAACCAATTCAAATATATTGGTGGTAATGTAACACTTACAAAAGATCCAATTTCACAAAATGTAACTATTGAGAATGGAATCAACCGTTACAAGTGGTCTAACATGAATGGTAAGACAGATCACAATTTAGCAATTTACGCTGGTTATCATTTCAGATTATTCAAGCCTTTGGCATTAGATAACTCTTTTACTTTGACTTTTTCTAATGGCAAGAATAATAACTTCTTCAATGATGCTGCAAACTTAGTGAAATCACAAAGCTACTCACTGGCTTATGAATTCAAGCGTGAGACTAAAACAGGATTTAATTTTGTGACGAGATTCACGCCTCAGTATAGAAATATGACATCTAATTTAAGTCCAGATCAAAATAACAGCGGATTTGTATTTACGTCAGGTGGTGGATTAGAATATTTCTTCTCAAGTAGCTTCAAAGTATATACGAATTACGACTATTCTTACGAAGCACCGACAGAGGCGTTTGACCAAAAGATTGAGAGATTTTTGGTACATCCAGGTATTAGTAAGAAATTCTTGAAGAATGAGTCATTGATGTTAGATTTTACAGTTAATGATGTATTTAATCAAAACATAGGGTATTCAAGAATGCAGAGTAACTCAATCTTCATACAAAGAAGATATGACACTATACGTCGTTACTACATGTTAAAACTATCATGGGATTTTACGAAGATGTTTGTTAAATAAAACGAAAATTGAAAATGAAATATTTATATATCTTAACATTATTATTAATGAGCACTAGTTTCAAAGCTAGTGCCCAGTTTACAATGTTTGCAGAACAAGGGGTTGTAAGTTACGACAAGACTATGTACACTAAAAATATACTACGCAAACAGTTCATTGAGAAAGCTGACGAAGCTCAGAAAAATCAAATGACGATGATGTTGCCAAGTGTACCAGAAAATATAGTCCTGAAGAAGCAGCTAAAATTCAAAGGTCATGAAACACTTTTTGAATCTATGAAGCAAGATTTGGATCCAATGATGAAGCAAATTATTATGATGCTAGCATTAGATTTTGAAGCTACTACATATTCAAATCTTGATAAAAATGAATATAAGCGTTACAACGATTTTATAGGACAAAAAATAATTATTCAAGACACGCTTAAAAAAATCAAGTGGACGATCACTGATGAGTATAGAGAAATTGCAGGATTTAATTGTAGAAGAGCAAATGGTATTACACCCGATTCTACTTATGTCATAGGTTTTTATTCTAATGAGATTCCAGTAGATGGTGGACCAGAGTCAATAAATGGATTACCAGGATTAATATTAGGATTGGTAGTACCAAGTCAACACGTATCTTATTTCGCTACGAAAGTAGAAATAACAAACAACCTAGTATTGGATAAGAAAGCTGTTGAAAACACCAAATTGAAAACATTAAATAGAGCGGACATCGTTAAGATGTTGTCTGATTCATTTGGTAACTTTTTAAATAAGGAAACAGTTGATTACGTCACAAAACTAGCATTACTCTAGTTATCATAAAAAAAGCCTTAGCATATAGCTAAGGCTTTTTTTATTAGGCATATTTTCGTCTACGTATATACTGTTGTATGAGACCTATAAATAATAATACGATTAGTGGTGCTACGACATTTAATATTTGCCACGTTAGTTTTTCCTCTTTTACTTTAGCTTGATCTAGCAATCTTAGTTTAACTTCTCTATCTCTTAGCGTGATAAGTGTTTCATCGTTTTGCAAATAATCAACTATATTCTCAAGAAATGCTTTATTAGCATATTGTTGCTCTGAGAATCTATCCCAACCTAATGGATATGGCGATTGGTCTTTTGGGTTGATTTGGTTGATTAACCAATCTCCATCTGATACCACCAACATCTTGGCAGGTTTAGAAATGCTATTTAGATCTTTAGATGATACTATGCTAGCAGGAATAGGTCTATTTTGAAATAAATAAGGGAAATGTCCAGATAGTAATACTGCAACAGGTGCAGGCTTCGTCCTAAACTTAGTAGGATCAGGCTGTTCCTCTACCATCTGAAGTGATATAGGACTTGGTGTTTTGAGAATTCGGGTAAAAGGTGATGAACTAAGAAGTACCTCTTTCTTGATTTGAGGGGTTGCTATGGTATCAATAGTTCC
>JAZQRD010000206.1:0-15983 GCA_045629405.1 Sphingobacterium sp.
TAATGATGGGACTGAACTGGTGACGATGGCTGAACCGCGGGAGTCCTTCCCTAATCCAATAGCACCGGAACGACCAGAAGAATTTGCGCCAGGCTTAGATCCTGAATTGCAAAAATTAGCGGATGCCTTTGAAGAGTTTAAAGAAAAAACTTTGAAGGATATGGAAGATAAAGCTGGTCCAATTCCACGAAACCCAGAGGGATAATAAAATGTGCTTCTGTTATTATAATTCCCCTAGTCCATACGGAACAACAAGCCCCTGATGCTATTCAGGGGCTACATTTATGTATTGGAATATTAAATTTGTTGTAAAAAACTGTAGTCGGATTGAGTGACATACGTATTAATAATTGCTTATTCTATAATCTGTATGATCAATATTTTACTTTGCTAAACCATCAATCAATGCTTTCCATTGTGGGTAAGAAGCCCCAAGTTTCGCGCCTAAGCCCACCAAGAAATTACGTACGTTATCTAATACATTGCCTGTTTCTGTATTTATGACTTCATTTCTACCCGCATAATGTAAGCTTACGCTATTTCCTTCTTGCTTGATCACAATATTGGAAGATGTATATTTCTTGAAAAAATGTGCTGCATCATCCCCCAAAGTTCTTGGGTCAGGACTTGGTTGTAGGGAGAGAAATGTTTTCCTTTTGTTTTGATGATCGTATTGATCAAGCGAGGTCACTTTTACATAATCATATCCACCAGCCGAGGGGGTACCAGGCCCAGGGATATCAATTCGTATAAAGTCATTTTTCTTTACCCTACGCATTTGTACTTCTTTTTTCTCATTAACTATTACAAATTCTGCAGATAATCCCACAGCGATTTGTTGCCAAGCATTTACATCAATAAGTTTTTTGACGATTTCTCTATAGCGATTATAGGCCATTGTTTCATTCGATAAAGTTAATTCTCTCGAATAATCTAAGGATTTACCAACTACCTGTTCTGGAATCTTGCTCATATGCTTAAGTATTTAGTTTACAATGAATAAATAGCTAACACTTCCTGTGGATAATCGTTGAAATGAAATAGGTTAACAGGTAATAATTACCTAATCGTATAAATACGGATAACATACTTAATTAATACGCCTTTTGTAAAACGTGTCAACAGGTAGGGGTATCAGCTGGTTCAATCGGTAATTATACACACTAGTAATTAAAAACTCTGCCTATGAAAGCAATGAACTATAGAGGGCCTTTTCGCATTCGAGTCGATGAGAAACCAATGCCCGAAATTTTACACCCGAGAGATGCAATTGTACAGGTGACAAGAGCTTGTATATGTGGATCAGACTTACACTTATACCACGGTATGGTTCCAGATACACGTGTGGGAAGTACATTTGGACATGAGTTCATAGGTATTGTGCGTGAACTCGGTAGTGGCGTGACTAACTTAAAAGTTGGTGACAAAGTATTGGTGCCATTCAATATAGCATGTGGTGAATGTGTTTTTTGTGTGCAAGGCTTATTTGCCAACTGCCATGAATCCAATACGATGGCTACAGCAGCAGGTGGTATATTTGGTTATTCGCATATTGCAGGCGGCTATGATGGCGGTCAAGCCGAGTTTGTGCGTGTCCCCTATGCAGATGTAGGTCCCACCGTTATTCCAGAGGGTATGGACGAGGAAGATGCACTTCTATTGACCGATGTACTACCGACTGGCTATCAAGCAGCAGAAATGGGTGGAATACAAAAGGGAGACACTGTAGTTGTATTCGGTGCAGGGCCAATAGGTATTATGGCTGCAAAATGTGCATGGCTTTTCGGCGCTGAACGTGTAATTGTTATTGACCATTTGGAATATAGGCTTGATTTTGTAAAGAAATACGCCAATTGCGAAGTTTATAATTTTAGATCCATTGAAGATCCTGTTTTATTTATCAAGCATATTACGAATTGGCTGGGTGCCGATGTATGTATCGATGCCGTAGGTTCGGATGCATGCGGAAATGCCATGCAAACTATTTCAGGTAAGAAACTACTGTTGCAAGCAGGAGCTGCTACAGCATTACATTGGGCAGTGAATTCCGTTAAAAAGGGTGGAATCGTTTCTATTGTTGGAGTTTATGGTCCTACAGACAATTTGGTGCCAATCGGCAATGTGGTGAATAAGGGGATTACAATTCGTGCCAATCAGACATCTGTCAAACGCTTATTACCTCGTTTAATTGAGCATGTACAATCAGGCGTATTGAGCCCGAAAGATATTATTACACATCGCTTTTCATTGGAAGAAATTCCAGATGCGTACCGAATATTTTCTTCAAAATTAGATGAATGTATTAAGCCTGTAATCATTGTATAACTCTTAAAACTTAAAGACTATGAATGTAGTAACAACAGATACCCCTATAAAAGATAGTTGGGCAATAGACGAGAATGTAGAAAATGACCCAACATATCCGATGCGCAACCGCAAGTATACGCAAGTACCTTCTCGGCCTGAACAGCAGATAGCACGTGTCGAGATATTACAATCCATTGAGCGTCCACACTACAGTGCGGTCTTCGGCGAGACTGTGCCTCCATCAGGGCTGAGCGGTCAGCTGCGTAGGTATGCTTTTCAACATAGCGAATCGCGTTACCGTCATTGGTTGCCACTCTTATTGGCTGATCGGATCAATGTAGTAGAAGAGTTGGTGAAAGATGTAAAGAATGGACATATACCCAATCTTTTCGTCGAGATGGGAGGACGAGCATTGTGGAAATATGATAAGGCTACTTTGTTTAAAAAGACAGCGTTTTGTGCCCTAGGTACACTCGCTGCTGTTTGGGCAGTAAGACGAATTTTTAGTAATAAATAGCAGCATATGGCAGTAATGTATTTAGATACCATACACAGATTTAAGATTATAAAAAGTACTAAGGGAAAGTTTGATCTTACATTCAATGAAGTAGTGTATCAGGAATGCGAAGATCAGGATGAGGTCTTGTATTTGTTAAAATCAATTCAGCGCGAATATGAGAATTATCCCTGTTATGAATTATTGCATGGAATGAAAGATCGTCTATCTGTGTGTTTTCGTAATATCTACAATGACGAAGATGTATGCTTTTATTCTTCAGATGAATAGTTTTTTCTACCTATAATCACATCTATATCTACAACTAGAAGATTAGGCTTTTATTAGTCTAATCTTTTTGTTTATATGTAATATTCGTTACCGAAATATCGGAAGATTCTCTTACTTATGTCACGATTAATTAATGTAAGATTGAATTCAGTAATATGTTTAAAATAATAGTTTGAGTAGTTTCTTTACACTATAATTAGGTATTGAATCCCAATTAATACGATAAAGAATGAATCAGGAATAGCTTTACAATTTTCCCATTGGACCAATAGATTGCTGACTAAACATATATGATACTTTATACCTTATGGGGGTTTCCTTCGGTACTTGTTCGGAAAAAAGTCCATTTTTCCGAAGGACACCCGAATAAGACCCAAACAAAATATGTGAAAGTGTTCAATTTCGGTCAAATTCTTGTATCCGATTTTTACGGCTCTACTTTGATTTTAATAAATCGAAGTATTGATGTAGTCTTTGATATTGTAAAATTTAATGTCACTTTAGAAAGTTATTACTAAATTATGAAGTTTAAAGTGATACATTTTCTAATGGAGAAGATTTATAGTATTATAATTGATCTATATAAGGAAAATACAATGACATATATTTAAATTAAATAAAAAAAGGCGTTAAAAAACCAAGTTTTATCGCCTTTATATATAAAGAGAGAGTGAGTCTTTTTATTATTCGTATTCCTGATTTTTAATAGATCTCGTAATGAATATAAGTATGCGCTAACCAATAACTAATAGTGCTTTCAGCTCCTTGATTTTGATTCACTGCATCCTTATCTATACCATCGCGACAACCTTTAGTGGTGGCATCAAAGATTACGGCATTCAATCTGTTATTACCATAAAACCAATTGAAGCAATCTTTGGCTTTACCATAAAATTTTGGAGCATTGTTTATTTCTGCTAGTTTATGGTACATCAGTATTAGGGATGGTATCTCGATAGGTTGTTCCCCGACACAAGATTTTGAACCGTTCTTTTTATACCAACCTGCATTACCAATCAACTCTAATTTATCATTTTTGAATATAATTTCATCTAAGAAAGCAGCGCTTTCCAGACTATACATGAGGTACTTCTCTTCAAACAATATGCCTTTTGTAAGCATCAAGCTGTATGGGATTATGGCATTATCATAACTAATAATTTCCTCATACCATAGCCATTCATCTGTAGCTGATTTCTCGTATTCATTACTGATAAAATCTGCTAAGAGGTAAATCTCTTGGATTAAATCCTTTTTGTATTGTTTGGAATGAAACATATAAACCAATCCACACAACGCGTAAGCCGCAGCTCGTATAGACTTTATGTCGGAGATGTGCGGGTATGTCTTGTCTACAATCTCTTTTAACAATTGTTGTACATGCTTACGATCGTCATTATACATAAGGCTACCTAGAGCCCATATTGTGCGTCCAAAAGCATCTTGAGTGCCATATTTATCTAAGAATTGATGATCAAATGCTAAGAAATTCCCAAACTGGCCATTGTCACGTTGCATATAATGAATAAAGGCTAGATAGGTATCAATCAATTTGTCGCAAGAATGTGGATACACACGATTAGAAAGTCCTGCTAGCATTAGCGCACGCGAATTGTCATCTAAACAATAGCCGTGATTATAATCGGGCGTAGCAAATTTGGCGTGTTGTGCGATACCTACTGGATTAGTCAGGCGTCGGATATGCGCTAAGTCTATCTGTGTATCGTGCGCATAAAATGGAATTTCTTGATAGTGCTGAAATGTACGTTGATGCGAAGTTAATATCATAAGAATAGATTAAGCACGTTTGAATAATTTTCTACTATTGGTATATGTTGTTGCAATCAATTTGGAATAACGGTTTCCTACATTTGGCCACTGCATTTTTTCACCATGCTCACGTGCATTAGTTCTGTATTTTGCTAGCGTCAATGGATTTTGTACCAGTTCATTGATGATTTTAGCAAGTTGCTTGGCATCGCAGAAGTCAAATAATAATCCTCTTTCCTCTGCCAAAAGATCTTTCGCATACAGGTAGGGGGTAGAAATAACTGCTGCTCCTGCACCCAATGCAAAGGAGAGTGTACCACTGCTGATTTGATTTTCATTTGGGTAAGGTGTGACATACATATCACAGGCTGTTAAATATTCGGCTAGCTGCTCATTGGTTGCAAATTCATTGATGAATTGTACTTTATCGGAGATGCCTAATTCCTGGCATCGCTTTATGAGCTGATTTCTATAGGCTTCACCTTCTTCTTTGATTACATTAGGATGGGTGATACCGAGGATGAGATATTTAAAGTCTTTATCCTCAACATCCTTAACCGCTTCAATAGCTGTCTCAAAGCCTTTGCCACGCCCCAAGAAACCAAAACTTAATAATACTTTCTTACCAGTCAAACCAAGCTTTTCTTTAGCGGAATCGTGTTTGTAATCGAAAACTGGTACACCATGAGGAATCATTTCAATCTTACGAAATGGGATCTTGTAAATCGAATGCAACATATTCACCGCCCAATTGGTCATCACTGTAACCATACTACTTATTTGCCCAATTTCTTGTAAGACGATTCGCTCTTTTTCAGAAGGTTTTGGTAGTATAGTATGAAAATTAGTAATGATGGGAATATGTAATAATTTGCACAAAGTCAGAATATAATCGCCACTTTCTCCACCAAAAATACCATACTCGTGCTGTATAACACACACATCATAGCTGCTATTGATAAAGCCGGCAGCTTGAACATAACTTTTTAATTTATCCTTCTCAATGCTATATACGACCTCTTCGGGGAAGCTGACGGCATCACAATTCGTAATAGCTGCAATGTGTACGGTGTCTGTTTTGGCTATTTTAAGGCTTTTGTATAAGTCATGCGCGAATGTGGCAATGCCACACTTCTGAGGTGTATACGTCGATAGTATGATCGTTTTCATAGTTGTGTTGACAAAATATATTAGTGCAATAGTTCTAATACCTTAACAACAAATAAATTGACAAATAGTTGTAGGTTATAATTACTAAAATATTAAATAATTTGTTTTAGCGGTTTTACTTTAATCTCGCAAAGGTCTACACGCTTTGGTTGCTGTAAGACGAAGAGTACTACATTGGCTATGTCTTCTGCTGTCAACATTGTCTTTTCTGCTTGTTTTTGTCGTTCTTCGTCCGGTGTAGTGGATTGCATATCCGAGCCTACCAGGCCTGGTTCAATTAAAGTCACACGGATATTAGATGGATTAAGCTCTTTGCGTAATGCTTCAGAGAAACCACGTATTGCGGATTTAGTCGCTACATAGCCAGAGCTTTCTGCATCTTTCGTGGTCGCACTCATTGAACCTATTTGAATCATTTCGCCTTCGATACCTTTTTGTTTCATTTTTTCGCCAACAAATCCGGAGAGCCACATGTACGAAAGTAAGTTGGTATTCAATAGATAATGTAAGTCTTGAATGGATTTTCCTTCTACAGCGTCATAACCAATAGCTGCGTTATTTACCAATACATCAAAAGAACCATATTCAGCATCCCAATCTTTTATTTGTTGTTCGAATGCTGTAAGATTTGTCACATCCGTAAGTGAGAAGTGGAAGCGATGCGTTAATCCTAATACCGCGATATCTTTTTTGAGATCTTCCAACTTTTCTTCGCTTCTGCCGATAAGAAATATAGTGTAGTCATGTTGAGCTAGTAATAACGCTATGGCTCTTCCAATCCCAGCTGTTCCGCCTGTTAATAATACTTTTTTAGTTTCCATAATGATTTATTTACGTATGAATTTTAGTGTGTCGTCTGCTTTAATCTGATGGTACTCTTTGTTGGGTTGTTTTTTCCTATTTATTTCTACTTGTATCGAATTTGTTTTAATCCATAAAATGCCTTCTTGACTTGTAGCGCCCAGTATTTGTATTTGCTTTTGTTTATTCCCGTTCTGTATCAAGGGAAGCGAAGAAACGACATAGGTATCCTCATCTAGTTTAACAACGTGATGAATACAAAGGTTGAGAAAAAGTGCGGCTCCATATACTTCTTGTCCGACTTGCCCCATTGCTTCCCATCCATCCCCCAGGTCTTCAATTGGAATATTAATAGTAGGATTTACATAGCCCGTCTTGGCTTTGTCCGCGAATATGTCTGTGGGAAGAAATGGTGGGAAATAATAAGGAAGTCGGTGTAATGCGTACTGTATGTATTCGCTCATGAAAAATCGTAGGTATGGCGAAATGGATATTTTCTTTTGATGTATAAGGTGAACTATTCGGTTGAATATCGCTACTGTCTCGTGTTCTTCGAATGGTGCGGTATACAGTGTTTTTTGTAAAGGAAATAGTGCAAAAAAAGTTTCCCTTTCTTTGGCATTGCCATACTTCATATCCCAAATCGCACAATTGCGTATAATATTACCCAGAAATACTTCAGCTATTTCCAAATACTTTTTGTTGGATGTCATGACATATAATTCCAATAAAGCTTCTGCGGTATAAGCTGCATTATTGGATTGGTATAATGAATCTAAATCTACAGATTTGAGTTGATTGGCTGCACGTTTGGCTTCGGTTAAATACACATCCTTGTTGTATAGTTTATAGCTCTTGAGCATGATCTGAATGTATAGCCCAGCGGTATCCACTTCTCCAAATACGTCGTGATTTCCTTCGTCCTTTAATACTTCTAAGGTGTAGATGTTGAAGAAAATTGGCCAATCGTAATCAAAGGCTTTGGCTGCTCTTCGGATATACAATAGAGACTTTTGAAATTGTTCTTCGAGTATATTATCCTTAAAACCTTGTTCAAATAAGAAAGCTAACTGTAGCAACGGATAGAGTAAGTACCAACTGTCCATGATAAAAGACCGTTTTTGCTCCTCATCAAAATCGAGTAAATAAGAATCGGCAGGTAGCCAACGGTGGATAACACCTAACTCTTCGTCGTAAAAGCGAGCTATATTTATTGTAAACTCTCGGATGATTTGCTCAGAGAGCGGAGTGCCGAATTGCTGATGGTATTCAAACAGTGGTCTTAACACAGCCATTTGCACCATACTTTCGGGCGGAGTCTCATAGCTATTAACATAAGCATTGAGATAGGCTGCATCTTGCACTTGTTTCCAACAGCCTTTATGTTCGGAAAGATCCTGCAGTGTTTTAGTCGCATTCTCTAGTATATCTACGACCTTCTTTTTAGGTTTCTGTAGACTAGGATAGATGTGATAGAGTAGATGAATATAAAGATTGGATGCGTGCCGTGCATTTTGCGGTTTTTGATTAGAGTAACTTACAAAAGTTTGTTGGATGCAATAGCTTTCCCCTGGAGGTAATGGCAATTTCGCACGTGGGAATTTAAAACCAAGCTGAGGCCATTCTATCTTTACGGTGTCCAAATAAGATACTTGTGTGTATTCCGCTATTTGTTGGACTGCTCCTAGGTCTTGAAGATAGAGTAGACAACCTGAAGTTTTCTTTCCGAAATCAACAAAGCAATGCCCACTTCGTCCTTCTATTTGTTCGATGTGTTGTGTAGGAGTTTTGGGTAAATCATAATCATTTGTTAATAATAATACTTCACGATCTTCTTGCTGATGAATATGTTGCTTTTTACAGTCAAGATAAGTGCTTGTATTTAGTATTATGGATTCTTCCTGAGATAGATCGACGGATAATATTATATTAATAGTACCTACTACGACAGGAAACACTAATTCAACCTTTTTATCTGATTTAGAATTAAAATGTATTGATTTTATATCGTTAGGTAATGCGCCTTGATAAAGACGTTGGATTAGAATATGTTTGTTTGGGAGATGTACTTTTAAAAGCAATTCATTGTTGCAATACAAGAGTTGCAAGAAATAGTCAGTATAAGGTTGGTTAAGTAATTCTACATAATTGCTGCTTTTTAAATCTTCACATAACTGTATTGTATTCAGCGTCATATAGTTTTTATCCATAGGTAAATTTAGCTTGTTATCATATCTTCATTCCTTATAAGTATGAACAAGTTATACTATAGATAGTTTATGAATATGTTCGAGAACCGAATAGGGTATTAATATAAATACAAAAGCCTTAATATGCATTATAGCATATTAAGGCAGATTGTGTAAGTGAAATATTAAAAAGATTAATTTTGTTCGGAGATAAAATTATTCATTTCGGCATTTTCGAAAAATGTAGGTTTATCCAATTTAATAGCTATGCGGTAAGCAGCATTCATTAGTCCTACATGACTGTAAGCTTGTGGGAAATTACCCCATTGACTACCGTCTTCTTCGTTGACATCTTCACTGAATAACATCAGATGATTACCGAAGGACAATAATTGTTTAAAAACAGATTGTGCTTCTTCTACGCGGCCGACACAAGCTAAAGCCTCCACATACCAAAAGGCGCAAACTAAAAAAGTTGACTTTGGTTTTCCAAAGTCATCTTTATGCAGGTAGCGATAAAATAGACCATGATTACCTTTGAGTTCATCTTCTAAGACGGCTAAATGCTTCTTCGCTTTCTCGGAGTTAGGATCTAAATAACCCATCATAATCAACTGCAAAGTCGAAGCATCCAGATTAGAAGAGTCGGTGGAATTTGTATATACTCCACGCTCTTCATCATAACAAGCCTCAATATATGTCGCTGCTTTTTCTTGCAAAACTAAAGCACGTTGTTCTATTTCTTTAAAACCATTTTCACGCGCTATTTTCAATGCTGCGGTTGCCCCAGCCCATTGAAACAAATTCGAGTAACAATGTCTTTGTTGGAAGTTCCGAAATTCCCATATACCTGCATCGGTTTCATCTATTGTGTTTTCAATTTTGGTTAGAATAAAATTTGTCCATTCTTCTGCTACCAATTTATTTTGGTATTTGAATCGTTGATCCGTAAAGAGCGGCAACAACGCAATCAGTGCTTGACCGTATACGTCATTCTGCACATGTTCGTAGGCCTGGTTACCAATACGAATAGGGGTGTTTCCCAGATAACCCGCTAAATGATCTAAGTGAAATTCCTCTAATTTAGTTTTACCCAGAATACCGTATAAAGGTTGTAATCGTCCTGTATCTGTCTGTGTGATATTAGCAATGTAAGAAGCGTATTTTTCCATTTCTTCAAAATGACCAACATGACTCAGTGCTGTCAAAACATAAAAACTATCACGCAACCAACAAAAGCGATAATCCCAATTACGTCCGGAGCCCGGAAACTCAGGAAGGCTGGTAGTGCTGGCTGCAATAATAGCTCCTGTATCTTCAAATTGATGTAGTTTCAGCGCCAGAGCAGAACGAATAACCTGCTTTTGATAGAAGGATGGGATAGAAGCATTCTTCACCCATTTCTGCCAATAAACAATAGTACGACGTAAGAAGTCCTCGCAGGTACGCTCAATCGGTGCCTCAAAAGGACTCCCAAACGTCAAAATCATATGTATGGGGCGATCTAAGACATGCGGTATATCATCAAAAAAATGATTGATAGGCATATCTGTCGCTAGACGTAGTTTTATATCTCCTTGTTCGAATTGGATGTGATTGCTTCCTCTGTTTACATGGAATGTTGTTTTTCCATATTGATAGACTGGTTCACAGCGCACACGAATACGGGGTCTTCCTTTTAATGGTTCCACCTTACGGATCAGTGTTAGTGGTTTAAAATAACGCTCATACTGTTCGAAGCGTGGCGCAAAGTCCGTAATTCTGTAGGATCCTTCTTTAGTGGTAATTTCTGTACAGAGGATATTGGTATTTTCGATGTAATATTGTTTGGATTCGTAATCCTCATCTACAGGTTTTATATCAAATTTTCCTCCTTTATCTTCGTCTAACAAACCTCCGAATACAAAGGAGTCTTGAAAAGTAGGCCAACACAACCAACTTATATTTGTGTCTTTGTTTACATGTGCAATAAATGCACAATTTCCAATTATTCCACTGTTATAAATGTGTCTTGTATCTAACATGCTAATTTTTTAGGTGAAGAAATATTAAACAGATTGATAAGTAGGTTGCGCGAACTTTTTAATGAGTTTTAATACTTCTTCTTGTGTTTCAATATAATATCGAGCGGCAGACTTGCGACTACCAACCTTGACAGTGATGGAATCAGCAGGTAGCTCTAGGAACATATCCTCATCCGTAGCGTCATCGCCAATGGCGAATATAAAGTCAGGTTTGAAATCATTAACGATTTCCATCGCTGCTCTACCTTTGTTGAGTTCACTATTTTTAACTTCAATTACTTTGTTACCCATTAACAATTGCAGACCGTGATGTGGTAACAAATAGCGTAAATGATCTACAAGCTCCTGTGCCCTTAGGTTACCCAGTCCGCTTTGTACTTTACGGTAGTGCCAAGCTAACGAATAGTTCTTTTCTTCGACTACAGAGCCCGCCGTCATGTTTGTGAATTTGGTCATCACGTGTTTGATTGGGTATTTCCAACGTGTGGAAATGTGGGTTTTGGTATGCCAAACAAACTCGGGATAATTACTCCAAGCTCCATGTTCTGCTACTAAATAGTACTGTTTATCTGCGAACCAATCCGATAAAGTGTCATGTGGTCTACCACTGATGATCACAATTTGATTATGGGGATTGGACTGCAAATCTTCCAATACTTCGTATAAATCATTTGTCGGTGTAGCTTCGCTTGCATTATTGTTGAAGCCAATCAATGTGCCGTCGTAATCTAAGAAGAATAGACACTTTTTACTTTCGCTATATTTTGACAAGAAATTCTGTAAAATCTCAGGGTTAATTCTTCTCGCACGTTCTTCCTGTTGAATAGATTTAATTTCTTTTAATCTTTTGAAGAATAAGCGAACCCAGTGTCTAATATTGAATTTCTTTACAATTTCTAGACTGTCATCCAAACGCTTCCGTTGTTCCTCTTCGGGCATATTTATCGCTGTACGAAGGGCTTCACAAATTTGTTGTGTTGAGTGCGGGTTAACTAGAATGGGGCCGATAAGCTCTTTGCTTGCGCCAGCCATTTCACTCAATATTAAGACCCCATTGTTGACTTCCTTGCTGGCAATAAACTCCTTGCATACTAAGTTCATGCCATCGCGAAGCGAAGTCACCAAACAAATATCCGATGCAACATACAGCGCGGACAACTCTTTAAAATCGTAAGAATTATAAAAATAGCTGATAGGTGTCCATTCGTTATTGCCGTAAACAGCATTAATTTGCCCCACCATGCGGTTAATTTCATCATGAAGCTCTTTGTACTTTGGTACGGTATCGCGTGACGGCACTACCAGCATATACAAGATTACTTCATTCTGAAATTCGGGATATGTCTTGAGCAGCGCTTCAAATGCACGTAAGCGCTCAATAATTCCTTTGCTATAGTCCAAGCGGTCAATGCTTAGAATAAATTTTCTATTATTGTAATATGTACGTATTTCTTGAGCTCGTTGCTGAATCTCTGGCGATTGCGCCATATTGTTGAATTTATCGTAGTCAATCCCCATCGGAAATACTTCGACGTACACACTTCTTCCGCCACTACGTAAACAATTGTTTTGAATGGGTATTCCCAAGATATGTGTACAAGCATTCAAGAAATGCTGTGTATCATTGTACGTGTGGAATGCGATTAGATCTGCACCCAATAAGCCTTTCAAGAGTTCATCACGCCAAGGAATTCCACGGAATAACTCATCTGGTGGAAAAGGGATATGTTGAAAATAGCCAATAGAAATACGACTATTATATGCTCTTATCAATTTAGGCAAAAGCATTAATTGATAATCGTGTACCCACACCTCATCCAGATCTGCTATATCTTGTTCCATTACGATAGTAGCAAATTTTTTATTCACAGACTCGTAGGTGTTCCAATACCATTCATCGTACACTGCGTAGGAGGGATGGTAATGAAATATTGGCCAAAGGACTTCATTGGAGAAGCCTTCATAGTAGCCTTCTAACTCGCATTCTGTTAAGAAAACAGGAATTAAGTTGAGGGATTTTAATTTTTCGGTAACATCAATTTTCTCAAGTTCGTTTTCAGGTACAAAACCCGGCCAGCCTATCCATATATTTCCATCTTCTTTGTAAATAGAGCCGAGACCTGTAGCCAGACCACCCTCACTTGGAATAACAAGAAGCTCCCCATTGCTTCTTTCAATTCGTACGGGTAATCTGTTTGAAACGATTATAGTTCTTTTTTTGTGCATAGTAAATTTGAAAACAGTATAAATGAAATGTATAGGTAGCGAATATATACCGTCTATATAACTAACAGTTTATAACGCTTGTAGTTTTAATTAATTTGAATCCGTGCTTTCAGTATATGTCATGATTACTGTGTTTTTTCGTTAACACGCTCTAAGCCAGTTGTCGTAGGCCCAGTAAGTATTTTTCCATTAATATTGAATCTGGAACCGTGACAAGGGCAGTCCCAAGATAATTCCGCATTATTCCAACGGACTTCGCACTGTGCATGCGGACATGTGCTCTTCAAGATGTGTAGTTCACCGTCTTTTTCTGCAAACACGGCATAAGAATTACCTTCGTATTTAACTACTTTAGCTTCTCCTTCTTTTATTTCTGCTAAGGAGTGTATTCGTTCCATACTTACTTTATCACCAATAAAGTCTTTGACTACTGTTGCATTTTCTTTTACAAAAGAGGTGAAGCCTGCTGTAGGTTTGAATCGCTTAGGATTGAATAATTTTGCATATGAATTTTCGCCTCCGATTATCAAATCTGTTATAATAGCTGATGCTAATGTTCCGAATGTCATACCATTTCCACGAAATCCTGTTGCTACAAACATTCTACCATCACTAGAGGGTAATACCCCAATCGATGGAAGGCCATCTGCAGGTTCGAAGTATTGACTTGACCAAGCATATTCTACCGTATCCACCTCAAAATGTGTTCTGCAATAGTTTTCTAATTTCGCAAAGCAAGAACCAGTATCGTCAGAATGTCCAGTTTTGTGGTCTTCACCGCCTGCAATAATTAATTGTTTGCCATCAATTTCGTGTGTGCGGTAATAATGGTATGGATCGTGCAAATCATAACCAAGCGTGGTAGGGTAGTTGTCATTCTTTAAAGTAAATGCAATTGCATAACTCCGGTACGGCGCTGTCGTAAAATGCAAAATGCTAATTCCTGGTGGTGTATGTGTTGCGTATATACCGTGCTTCGCTTGAATTTCGCCTAGGGAGGTTTTGAAGGTAACACCTTCGCTATCTTCTTCGTGAGATTCTACTAAGCAATTTTCTACAATCATTCCACCTGCTTTAATATAGGCTTCGGCTAAGGCTTTCACATATTTTATGGGATGGAATTGTGCTTGTTTGGGAATATGTACGGCTTTTTTGAAAGGTATTGGATAGTCGATTTCATCAATATATGTCATTTCGTAACCGACTTGTTTCGCACCATCCACGATATCATCTAATTGTTTGACTTGATTATCATCAATAGCAAAAAGCTGTGCATTCTTATACTCAAAATCACAATCAATTTCGTGACGTGCTACATTGGCTTGAAATATATGGATGGCTTCTTTACCCGCTTGCACTAGAAGTTTGGAGTTCTCTAATCCAAACTTACTAATAGTTTCTTTGAAAGTAGTGTCGAAAAAATCATTCAAATGAGCTGTAGTACCGCCAGTCGTTCCAAACCCAATATTATTAGCTTCCAGAAGAATACATCTTAAGCCAGAAAGCTGTAGGCGATAAGCGGTAGAAACTCCAGTAATTCCACCACCAAAAATAGCCACATCAAACATTTGATCTTGTGTAGGCAAGTTTTCGAGCCTCTTAGTCTCTGCTTGCCACATGCTTTTGCGAGCTCCGTCTCTGAACATATCCTATATATTATTGTTATACAATTACGATGATTTGTACCCAACGAACAGTTATTCTTAAGAATCGTTGGGCAATTTTTAGGAATGCAGATGGGAAAAGGAAAATCATACAGATTTTAGTGAATTATTAAAATGAATGAATTGATATGGAAAAGTTTGAGAAAAGGTTGGCAACCTATAAAGAAAAATATGGCGAGGAAAAGCGTCAGAGTAAATTTAGTTATAACCAAAGTGCTGAACAGATAATTTATCGAAATGAAGCTTTACGTACTGGTCAACGTGATTTGTATGCGGAATATTTAGGTGCACACCATGATCTGGATGAGTCGAATGAATTAAAGGCGTTTGATAGTATTGCACCCCGAGTAATGAAACTAGATAGACCTTCTTTTTTAGCTTGGGCTACAGATAAGGGAATTGAATTAGTCGAAAGTGATATTTATATTTTTGATGAAGATGCTATCCTAAAAGGTATACGACTGGATGATACTGAAATGGAGGATTATGATGTAGAAGCTAGCTGGGAAGATCTCGTACATAACTTGCACAAGCCAGAAGATCTTGCCAAGGAGCGAGCTTACTTTTGGGTATTGGATGAATAATACTTATTTAAACTTATGGATTTGTTTCCTTAGGTTAAGCTATGTGTGGCTTCTGCTATATTTATTTTATGAGAATCAATGGCAGTCCATTGATATAGGCTTAGTACAAAATAAAATATCCAAGTGGGTAGAGAGGGCACTGAAAAACTATCCACTAAAAAAGGGCTTATGAATTTTTATACTCATAAGCCCTTATCCTTTGTTTATTTGAAAGCATTTATCAATAACTCTTCAAATAAGAGATTCTCAGTGGGTTAAATATTTGCTTTTTCCCTTTTTTTGATACTCAAATTTTTGAAGAGGACTTTTTCAGTGCCCTCTGGGTAGACTTGGATATTTTATTTTGTATTAGTTTGTTTAAAGTTTATTGATTATTAGCTGCTACAGCTTTTGATTCTTTCTGTAAAACATCATTTATATAATTGCCATTTTGGGTTGTTCCATTTGTCAAATACATTACA
>JAZQRD010000207.1:0-2360 GCA_045629405.1 Sphingobacterium sp.
CAGCCAATTTGTCTACGTGACATATTGAGCTCCTAATTAGTGCTGCAAAGATACGCAATTAAAAAAACTTTTTTCGAGGTATAGGATTTCAAAAGACTTTTGAAAGCACATCAAACGATTGCATGATTTAATTATATTAATATCACGACTTTTAGTATTTTATAGAATATTATCAGATTTATATTTAATTCTTTGTAAATCTGATAATAGCCTATGTCAGCATTAAAGACATTTTAATCAATCGAGCTAAAATTTATATTTGTGATTCAGCTAAAAAGCATCAATCGCTCTTTGTAACTCTTTTAACGCTTGCTGTTGTGCAGTCAAATCTTCATCTTGATATATCGCTTCTATAACATTCACATACTCCTCACCTTTGTCGAAAACACTAATCTTATAGTCAATATTATCCTTACAACGTCCACATTCTTGCAACTGCAATGAATTAAATTTGGCCTGCTCGAGCTTAGCTTTTAAATTATTAAATTTAACCAGATCTGTCTTGTATATAGCTGTAGAATCTTTACCATCACATTTACCTTGTGTAATGACAATTTTCGTCATTCGCTCATCTACAATCACTTGCTTATGAGCGCCACACCAACCGCCATAAATTTCAGCAGTCAATCTAAAATCTGATGAAAAATTGTATTCCTTAGTGCACGCAAAAAAAGAGAAACATACAAGTAAACAGCTTAAGTATTTCATAATTTAGGTTTGTTTTATATAATAAACGGTTAAATATAACAAACGCTACAGCTTAATTAAAATATGGAAGCAAAAGCAAAAACGTATGCCATAGCCACTCTACTCACGATTGCTCTAGGCTTACTCTCCAGAAAAATTGAAGGTATTCCATTAGCTGCAGGTGATGCTCTTTAAGCTGTGATGATGTATAGCATGATGCGCATGCTATTCACAAGAGAATCTCTACAATACGCACTGATCCTCACCACCATCATTTGCTTCAGCATCGAATTCCTACAACTTGTCCAACACCCCTTTTTGATTTGGGCAAGAAATCATCCGTTATTACGCTTAATTTTGGAGCAAGGATTTTTAGTAAATAATAGCCTTCTGCATAGATTACACTTTGCGTGCCATGCAAAAAGGCGCTAAAATCAGCGCCTAAATATATTTTAATAAACAATCGTAAACTTAAAGTCTAACGGATTGAAATGTTTAATTAACTCCTTAATCAGATTATCTCCATACTTGAGATAGAGTGTCGCAAAATTTTCTGATCGCTCTTGTAGTCCACCATTTGGAAATAATTTTTCTTTGATACGTTCGATATGTATCAGGGCATCTTCATGATTACGTTTATCCGCTTTTAATAGTTTTTTCTCCAGATTATCGATAGCATGTTGTAATCTAGCTTTCACCGCATCGGTACTAGGCCCCAGACTAGGATCAATTTTATGAGCACGAAGTTTGATCTTTCCGAAGATAGCATTCAACTCCATCCATTCATCCCGAAGATTAAGCCTATGTGTAGTATGTCTACGCACATACTCATTTTGTAAAGCTACAGTGGACTTGAATACACTTTTGAAGGTCAAGTCTAATCTATAGATCTTACCAACGGTATTGTCATCCGTGACCATAGCTGAATTGCGCGGCACTAATATTGGAAATGGAATATCATAATGATCAAAATTAGATTTGAACTGCAACCAGTACACAATCTCTGCCCCACCACCGATATAAGCTAAATTTGGTAGGATTACTTCTTGATAAAGCGGACGCATCACTACGTTAGGACTGAATCGCTCTGGAAAAGCAGCAATCTCAGATTGTAATTCTTGCGCTGTGAATACGATATCTTGATTTAGAACTTCATAATTCCCTTGTTCATCCTTGACGATTCGCTCTCTAAATGTATCCGTGAGATAGAAAAAATTACATTCACGTGCATGGACTTGCGTACTAAATCCTTTACTTTCTAACGCATTTGTTGTCTTAGTAATAGTGCGATAACTATGTTCTTCTTCAATATCTGCTTGTATAATCGACGCGAAGACTGATTTTAATTTAGGATGATCTGCATCAACGATAACAAGTCCATATTCCTTAAATAGTGAATTCACAAGCACACGAGTTGCATCAGCTAGATTTCTATCATGAAGATAAGCATCTTCCACCATCTTTGTCAGCTTGCTTGAGTTATCTGATAGACCCAACATCGAAATATATTGCTTTACGACTTGAGACATAGAACTCGTGTCCATCTTACCTGTACCGGATATACCAGGCACATCCCATGCTATCTTTTTACCATACACATACGTATGGTTTATTTCTTCAAAATCATGATCCTCTGTGGCCATCCAATAGACAGGAACAAAGGATTTATCAGG
>JAZQRD010000208.1:0-2940 GCA_045629405.1 Sphingobacterium sp.
ATGGAAGCTTTTAAAGATATACCTATTATAGGTATTACCGCAGGAAATATCAAAGGTGAAAGAGAAAAATGTATACAAGCTGGCATGTCCGAATTTTTAGCTAAGCCTATTAAGCAAAATCAATTGTATGATGCAATTCAAGGGTATATACACTTGTTTGAAAAGAGAACTGTTTTGATTGATGACGAGATTGTGCACATTAATTATGAGATAATTGATGAAAACACAGGTGATGATCTTGCCTTCAAGAAATACTTTCTCGAGTTAGTCATCGAAGAACTTAATTCCAAAGTAATAGATTTTCAGAAAGCTATAGCCAATGAGAACCATTCGGATATAGCACATTTATTACACAAATTAAAAGGTACTTCATCAACTGCTGGATTACAACATCTGCACAAACTAACAGTAGATCTCGAAGAGAAACTTAAACTAGGAATAACAGTTGATAACTCTATATGTAAACAACTATACGAGGAAATTGACTTACTATTAAATAAGATAAATACGAATATATAATACTTATACGATGTTAATATTAATTGCTGAAGACGATGAGCTTATACTAAAAACTGTTGAGCACAAATTGGTAAAAGAGGGGCATACGGTTATTCTGACAAGAAATGGCAAAGAAGCTATAGATCAAATTCAGACGATGCCAATCGATTTAGTTATAACTGATATCATGATGCCTTTTGCTTCAGGTATAGAAATTTTAGCTGCCATTCGATCTGCAGGTAAAGACATTCCTGCGATAGTGCTTTCTTCACTTGGTCAAGAAGAAGTCGTAACGGATGCTTTCACGTTAGGTGCAGCAGATTTTATGGTCAAACCTTTTAGTCCTAATGAATTGATTCTACGAATCAATCGATTAACGAGAAAATAGATGATTTTACTATGGCAGGTTGCCGTTCGAGATTTATATATCCTCACCATGATTATTTTGCTGTGGATAGTTTTATTGGTGTGCTTTCTGATAGCATTTAGTTTCATTAGAAATAGAAGATTAGCTAAAGAAAATCGTTGGCAAAGTTTAGTGACTTCTACTATCACAAATGCTATTATCAATAATGAGGTCATAATTAATCCACATGTGCAGTTGAATATGAAGCATGAAGGATTTAGAAATATGTTTCTCAATGATTTAGTAGCAACTGAGGGGCAGTTTACAGGTGCATCTTTTAAAAATATAAAGGGGCTATTCCAGGAGTATGGGCTGGAACCGTATGTATTAGAAAAACTAAATAATCGTAAAGATTTTGTGGTAGCCAAAGGTATTCGAGAGCTACGCGTCATGAAGGTTGATACTGCAATCCCAATTTTGCTCGAAAAATTAAATCATCCATCTCCTGAAATCTATCAGCAAGCTCAATATGCAATAGTATACCTACAAGGATTTGGTGGTTTAGCTTTTTTAAATGATCTTAAACATCCTCTTTCGGATTGGCAGCAGGTCAAGCTTTTATCATGTATTAAATTAATTCCTACAGACGGAGAAGAGAGAATTAGTAAATGGCTACAATCAGATAATACATCTGTTTGTGTATTTGCAATAAAGTTGATTCGTCAATGTCAGCTCTTCAATTTTATTGATCAACTATTAAATTTATTAGAGCATCAAAATACGAATATTCGTATACAAGCAGTCAAATCCCTAGATATGTTGGAAGGTAGTAGTACATCCTCATATCTTAAGAATATTTTCGATAAACAAGAGGAAGGTGTTCAAATAGAAATCATCAAACTACTTCAAAAGTTTAGAAATAAATTAGATAAAAATTTTTTACTAGATCTGTTGTCTAGCGATACTTCTAATAGAGTAAAAGTGTTGGCTTCTGAGAGTTTAGTAATATGGGGATTTGAGGACGAGTTAATACAGTTAGCGAACAAGGATTTGCTTACTAAAGATTTATCCTTAATCATCAATCACGCACTACGAGCAAAATTATGTTAGACGCCTTACATATAGTTTACGAATCAGCACTATGGTTTTATGTGGTCTATTCGATTGCAATCTTAATAATTTACACCTGGATAGGTTGGTATGCGTACGGTGCATTAGTGAGTTACCGACACAAGAATTTGCTGACTGATTATAAATTAATTGCAACAAATCCTAATGCTCCTACATTCAGCATTATTGCACCTGCATATAATGAAGGGATGACAATTGTTGAGAATGTAAGATCGTTGCTATCTCTTTATTATAATAACCTAGAAATTATCATTGTCAATGATGGAAGTAAGGATGATTCTATCGATCGATTAATAGATGCATATGATCTTGAAGCTGTTTCTTATTTCGTACATGGAACTTTAGCTACAAAAGAAATAAAGTCCATTTATCGCAGTAAGAATCCTGCTTATAAGAAATTATTAGTTGTAGATAAATTTAATGGTGGTAAAGCGGATGCCTTGAACGTTGGTATCAATGTATCTGCAGGTGAATATATTGTTTGTATTGATGTAGATTGTATCCTAGAGCAAGACGCCCTATTAAAATTGGCAAAGCCTTTTTTAGAACAGACAGATAAGCGTTTAATAGCCTGTGGAGGATCTATTCGTCTTGCAAATAACTGTAAAATTGAAAATGGCAAAATAGTCGATGTTTCTCTTCCTAAGACGCTACTGGGTAAAATGCAAGCTTTGGAATACATCCGTGCTTTCGTGCTCGGCCGAATGGCTTGGTCTCGCGCCTCTGGTTTGATTCTGATTTCCGGCGCTTTTGGAGCTTTCGATAAGCAGATAGTGCTTGACTGTGGCGGTTATGATCCTAGTACTGTAGGAGAGGATATGGAACTAGTCGTACGTATGCGTCGTCATATGGAGGAACAAAAGATTCCATATAGTGTATTGAATATTCCTGATCCGCTTTGTTGGACAGAAGTTCCTGAATCTAAAGAAATACTTACAAGACAACGTAATCGTTGGATGCGTGGT